>DASUQZ010000194.1:0-12315 GCA_036280335.1 Solirubrobacterales bacterium | reverse complement strand
GGCCCCGTCCTCGGCGCCCACGTCGGACCGGGGCTGCTCGGCGTCGGCAGCGTGCGGACCGAGCTGGTCTCCTGAGCGGACTCAGCGGTTGCGGCGGCGCCGGAGCATCGCGCGTGCTCCGATCAGGAAGCCGACCGCGGCGGCGCCGACGATCAGCTGCTCTTTGTGCTCCTCCACCTGGCGGCGCCAGTCGGTCAGTTCGTTGACGCGGCCGCGCAGCGCTTCGACCGAGGTGCCGAGCTGGCGGCGCTTGAGCTCGATGTCGCGGCGGATCTCCGCCGGGGAACGGCCTGGGGCACCGGTGGTCACGAAACCTCCCTTTCGAGCATCTCCTTGGTCCGCTTCGCCTCCTCGATCGCCTGCTCGGGCACCGGCGGGGCACCCTGCTTGAGAGCCTTGGAGGCGAGGAAGCCGGCAAGCGCCGCGATCAACAGGAAGATCGCTGCCTCGACGAAGAACCCGGGCCAGGCCTTGCCGTCGAAGAGCTCTTCGGCCAGGACCCAGGCGATCCCGTGCATGATCAGGATCAGCGCCAGGAAGGCGAAGATGCCGGCTGCGATCCCGACCGCGGAGCCGCGGAGGATCTTGCCGACTTTCTCGGAGACCTCGGCCTTGGCCAGCTCGATCTCCTCGTGGATCAGCGTCGAGGCGTTTTCGGTGACCTCGACGACGAGGTCCGCGAGCGGGCGCTGATCGGGCGGGGGCGGCGTGCCGGGGGGCGGCAGCGGGGGCGGGTTCTGCGGCGGCTCTTGCATCGGGGCCTCCTACTCCGGTGGGTCTTCGTTGTAGAGGCGGCGGAAGGCGAGCGCCGCGACACGGGTCGCGATGATGCTCGCCAGCGCGCCGGTCGCGGCAAGGAGGCCGCTCCAGACGAGGCGTTTGACCAGCTCGTTATCCACTTAGCTCGAACCTTTCCCCACGGGCAAACGGCAGTAAACCATCTCAGCGCGGCTCCAGGCCGTCGCAGATCGTCGTGACAAGGAGATCCCGCGCTTCGTCGAAGTCGGTGTCGGAGGCCGGGATCGTCCCGAAGATCCAGCCGGAGAGCAGCTGCTCGATCGCGCCGTAGAAGGCCAGCGAGGCGAACATCGGCGCCACGTCGCCGCGAAAGGCGCCGTCGGCCTGCCCGTCGGCGACGATCTTCGCGATCGACTCGTAGGCGCGCCGGATTTCCTCCAGGTGGGTCTTGCCGAAGGAGTTCGCCGCCCGGGTCACCTCGACGATGATCACCTTCATCAGCTCCGGGTCGTGGCGGTAGGAGTCGAAGATGAAGGTCGCCACCGCCCCGAGCTTTTCGCGGGGACCGGCGTCGGTGCGGTCGGCCTCCTCGATCGCGGCCAGCAGCAGCGACCAGCGCTCGATGAAGAGTTCGTTGAGGACCTCGTCCTTGGATTTGAAGTAGTGGTAGACGAGCCCGTAGGCGACGCCGGCCTCGTCGGCGATGTCGGAGACGCGGGTGGCGTGGAAGCCCTGGCGGGCGAAGACGCGCACCGCGGCGTCGAGGATCAGCCGTCGCTTGTCGGCGGGAGGAGCCTGCGCCATCAGACGCGACCTTCCGTGGGCTGCGGCCAGGCGTAGGCCTGGGGCCGGCGGTTGGCGAGTGAGGGAAGCGACTCGCGGACCCGGTCCTGGGCCTGGAGGTCGAGGTCGGCGCTGACGAAGCACTCCCCGTCGGGGGCGGTGGCGAGGACCACCCCCCAGGGGTCGACGATCATCGAGCGCCCGAAGGAGCTGAAGTGAGGCGGCGCCTCGCCGACCTGGTCGGGGGCGAGGACGAAGAGCTGGTTCTCGATCGCCCGCGCCCGCAGCAGGATTTCCCAGTGGTCGCGGCCGGTCGCCAGGGTGAAGGCCGAGGGGACGCCGATGATCCGGGCTCCCCGCAGCGCCAGGATCCGGAACAGCTCCGGGAAGCGGAGGTCGTAGCAGACGGTCATGCCGAGGACGAGATCTCCCACCGAGGCAGCGACGGGTTCGGTTCCCGGGCGCTCGTATTCGGACTCGCGGTAGGAGACGCCCCCGGCGTCGACGTCGAACATGTGGATCTTGCGGTAGACGGCCAGGTCGTTCCCCTCGGGATCGATCAGGACCGAGGTGTTGGAGGCCTTGCCGCCCTCGGGGCCGCGCTCGGAGATGCTCCCGGCGAGGAGGTGGACGCCGAGGTCGCGGGCCCACTCCCGGGCGGCGCTCAGGCTCGGCCCGTCGAGCGGCTCCGCCCCCGCCGCCAGATCCTCGCCGTCGGCCAGCAGGTTCCACTTCTCCGGCAGGGCGACGAGCTGGGCGCCGTCGGCCGCCGCCGCCCGCACCTGGCGCTCGGCAGCGGCAAGGTTCCGTTCCTTTTCCCCGTTGGAATTAAGCTGTACGGCAGCGACGCGCAAGCTGAGATCTCCCGTTGATTGACTAGTCAATCGGCACGCGCAGTATAGGCAGCGTCACACAGGCAACAGCAGCAGGGGCGTAACCTCTGGGGTGCCGTGAAAGCCGCCATCCAGGACGACGCTGAGCGCAAGCAGGTAACGGTCCTGTTCGCGGACGTGAGCGGTTCGATGGACCTCGCCGAGCAGGAGGACCCGGAGGAGTGGCGCAAGATCATGCAGCGCTTCTTCTCGACGCTGGCGGAGACGGTGACCCGCTTCGAGGGCACCGTCGACAAGTTCACCGGCGACGGGATCATGGCGATCTTCGGCGCCCCGATTGCCCATGAGGATCACGCGCGTCGCGCCTGCTACGCCGCCCTGCAGATGCTCGACGACGTCGCCGAGTACGCGGCCGAGCTGCGGCGGGCGAAGGGGCTCAACTTCTCGACCCGGATCGGGATCAATTCCGGCGAGGTCGTCGCCGGCGAGATCGGCCAGGGCGGCGGCGGCTACACGGCGATCGGACACACCGTCGGGCTGGCGCAGCGGATGGAGACGCTGGCCGAGCCGAGCAAGGCCTACCTGACCGAGCACACGGCCGAGCTGGTCCGCGGGTTCCTCGACCTGCACGACCTGGGCGAGTTCGAGATCAAGGGCGCGAGCCGGCCGGTGCGGGTTTTCGAGCTGGCGGGGGTCGGGCCGGCGCGCTCGCGGCTCGACCTGGCGCGGGAGCGGGGCTTCTCCCGCTTCGTCGGGCGGGAGGCGGAGCTGAGTCGACTCGACGCCGCCCTGCGGCGCGCTCAGAGCGGCGAAGCCACGGCGATCGGGGTCGTCGCCGAACCCGGCATCGGCAAGAGCCGTCTCTACCACGAGTTCGCCCAGCGCTGCCGCGGCGAGGAGCTGGAGGTCTTCGAGGCGCAGGCCCAGGCCCACGGGCAGTCGTCGCCGTTCCTGCCGATCCTGCAGATGCTGCGCTCCTTCTACGGCATCGGCGACCGGGATCCCGAGCAGCTGGCGCGCGAGAGGATTGCCGGCCGCTCTCTGCTCCTCGATCCCTCCTTTGCAGCCGACCTGCCCCTGGTCTTCGACTTCCTCGGCGTCCCCGACCCAGACCGGCCGGTGCCGCGGATGAACCCGGAAGGACGACAGCAGGCCCTCGCCGATTTCCTCTGCCGCCTGGTCAGCAACCCGGCCCGCCGCAAGACCCTCGTCCTGATCGTCGAGGACCTGCACTGGATCGACGACGGCAGCCAGACGATGCTGCACGGCTTGATCGAGGGAATGGACGGGACCCCGACGCTGGTGCTGGTCAACTACCGACCCGAGCACTCGCCGCCCTGGTCGGACTCCCCCGCCTTCGAGCCGCTCGAGCTGCAGCCGCTCGACCAGGGCGACACCGCGAAGCTCCTCCGTGACCTCGCCGGAGACGACCCGTCGCTCGACGGGCTCGAGGAGCCGATCCACGAGCGCACCGGCGGCAACCCGTTCTTCATCGAGGAGATCGTCCGCGAGCTCGCCGAGTCGGGTTATCTCGAGGGCGAGCGCGGCGCCTACCGGCTGGCGCGCCCGATCGAGGACGCCGGCGTGCCGGTGAGCGTGCAGGCGGTTCTCGCGGCCCGGATCGACCGCCTGAGCCCACCCGCGAAGCAGCTGCTCCAGGTGGCCTCGGTGGTCGGCAAGGAGGTCAGCGGCCAGGCCCTGGGCCTTGCCGCGGGACTGGACGAGGAGGAGATGGAGGAGGCGCTGCGGGAGCTGATCGGGGCCGGCTTCCTCTACGAGTCCGAGATGTACCCGCAGCGGGTGTTCGCCTTCCGCCACCCCCTCACCCGGGAGGTCGCTTACAACACCCAGCTGGCCGACCAGCGCGCCGCCACCCACGCCGCCGCGGCACGGGCGCTGGCCCAGCTCAACCCCGACCGCCTCGACGAGCTCTCGGCGCTGATCGCCGACCACTTCCGCCAGGGGAACGAGACGCTGGAAGCGGCGCGGTGGTCGGCGCGGGCCGGTCACTGGGCCGGTCACAGCCGTCCTCGCGACGCGATGCGCCTCTGGCATCAGGTGACGGAGCTGGTGGACGAGCTCGAGGTCGACGAGGAGACCGATGCGATGGCGATCGCCTCCCGCCTGGCCCAACTGCAGTACGCCTGGCGGGTGGGGATGGAGCTGGACGAGCAGGCGCGGCTGCTGAGCGAGGCGGAGGAGATCGCCGACAGGCGCGGCGACCTGCACTCGCTGACCCTGCTGCGACTGACCGCCTCCGCCCTTCCCGGTGTCCAGCGGCACACCGACGACTGGCTGGCGGCGATCGAGGAGACCAACCGCCTCGCCGACGAATCGGGAGATCGTCACCTGCAGGTGGCGATCCGGGCCGCGGGTGCATACGCGTACCTGTGCGCCGCGGACTTCAAGGGCTACGAGCGCGCCCTCGACGAGATGGTCGAGCTGGCCGGCGGCGATCCGACGGTCGGCGCCGGGGTGGTCATCCACAGCCCGATGGCCTGGGCGGAGATGGGCAAGGGAATGGTGCGTCGCGAGGGTGGTGACCTGGACGCAGCGGCGGAATGCTTCGAACGCGCCCTGCGCCTGGCGCTGGAGGCGGACGACCCCGAGACCGCGAGCTGGATCCGCAGCAACCAGGCGGGGCTGCTGGCGATGCAGGGCGACGTCGAGGCGGCGCTGGCGGTGGCGCGGCGGAATTGCGAGCTGACCGAGCGGATCGGCGAGGTCTTCTCGCGGAGCCTGGCGATCGCCAACCTCGCCTGGGCCCAGATCGCAGCCGAGGAATTCGAGGACGCCCTGGAGTCGATCGAGGAAGCCGACCGGATCTACCGCGAGGCCATAAAGGTCGGCGGCGAGATGGAGGGCTGGCGTGCCCAGCTGCGAGCGCAGGCGCTGACCGGGCTGGGCCGCACCGATGAGGCGATCGAGGCCGCGGAATGGGCTGCGCGGATCTCCCGGGAACGCGGTCTGCGCTGGAGCCTGCCGCTCTCGCTGCTGGCGCTGGGGCGGGCGCTGAACGCAGCCGGACGCGAGGGGGCCGCCGAGGCGCTCGACGAGGCCGAGCGGGTCGCCCGCGAAACCGAAGCCATGGTCTGCCTCGAGGACATCAAGGCCGAGCGGGAAGCCGTCGGCTCCCGCGCCCGGCCTTGAATGATGTCGTGGATCAGTCGACGTCCAGGTAATCCGGGGTTGTGACCGTGTAGGAGCCTGTCCACTGGGAGTTTTCGCCGCAGGCGCCGTCTGTCGGTATCTGCCCCAGGCCCGAAGAGGCGATGTTGATCTTCGCTGTGCCGCCGAATGTTTTTTCTTCGTTTTCCATGCCGGGGTTGTGCACTTCTTTCACCACCGTCGAGCTCTCTTCCAGAGTGCCGATGGCGGTGCCGCTGCTCGCATAGACGCAGTGGGTTGTGACGGGGAATCCAAAGACCGTGCGGTGAATCTGGACTGTGACTTCGGCGCCGGTCGATTTAACGGTGCCGTTGCTTTCGATCGTGAGTGAACCGGTTTTGACGAGAGTCACTGTGTCTTTGTTGCATTCGGTGAACGTCAGCGTGTTGGTCGTCGCGGTTGTGCCACCGTTTTCGGTGAATTCGCCGCTGACTGTCGATTCCGCGCATTCGATGTTTACTGCACCGTCGAGCGAGGTGTTCACGGCGACGGCATGAATCGCATCCCCGGCCTCCACTTCGTCGCCGGCCGCCTCTGTGAGTTTCGCCGAGGCGGTACCCGCAAGGACCATCAGGGCGCTCGCCGCGAGAGCGAGCAGCCCGAGCATCTTGATGTACTTCATGTTGTCTCTCCCTTGAAAAAGCCGAGCGCAATTGCGCTCGTGTTGGTTTGCACCGTGCTATCTATTGCGAAAGCGGTTATCTATCAAGGAATATCGAGGTATTCGACGTGGCTCTCGCACAATCGCGCTCTCTCTTCGGGAGAAGTAGCTGGAAATGGCGATGCGCGGATTTACACGCGCGCCGTTCGGTGGCAGGCGCAAATCGAACCCCCTGCGCCCCCGATGTATCGGAGGTCTTAAGTAATAGAGCTCAGCTGCGCCGCTCGAGCTCGGCGACCATCAGCTTGGTGTGGAGGGCCGCGATCAGGTCCTTGAGCGGCTGGGCGCCGGCTTCGAGCATCTCCACGACTCGCTCGGGCGGGACCTCGCCCGCGAGGCGCTCCATGACGACGTCGACCTCCTGGCGGACCAGCTCTTCGAGGGCAGCTTTGTAGCGAAGGGTGTCGTAGACGGTGAAGCCGATCGTCTGGTCGTAGCCGCCGGCGCGGAAGCGGCTGATCGCCTCGATGATCGTCACGTCGGATGGGGAGTAGCCGCGGCTGTTGGGGGTTAGAACCTCCAGCTCGGCAAGCCGGTCGAGCACCTCTTTCGGAACCCCGTAGCGCTTGCGGACCTCGGCGGCGCTGGTGCGGGAGCGCTCGCCGGCGAGGGCGCGCTCGAGGATCTGGTCGCCCAGCTCCAGCATCGCCTTCGCCCGATCGGGGTCCTCGTCGAGGACGTTCTTGATCGCCTTCAGCGGCAGGTAGCGCTCCTCCTGCAGGCGCTTGATCAGCCTGATCCGGTCGACGAACTCCGGCGGGTAATAGGCCATGTTGCGGCTGGTCTTGACCGGCTCCGGCAGCAGCCCCTCGCGCAGGTAGTGCTTGATCGTCGGCGCCGGGACACCGGAGGCCTCGGCCAGCTCCCGCATCTTCAGCAGCCCGTTGCCGCTGCCGTTGGTCCCGTCGGCGCTCACGCGCGGAACTCCCCCTGCGGCGCGGCGGCGGGTCCGGCCGCGGCGCCGGACTCCTTCATCGCCGCGATCTCCTCGTCCGAATAGCCGACCTCGCGCAGGACCTCGTCGGTGTGCTCGCCGAAGGCGGGCGCCGGGCGGGTCGGGTCGGCCGGGGTGCGGCCCATCTTCACCGGGTTGCCGAGCTGCCGCACCGTCCCCAGCTGCGGCTGCTCGACCTCGACCACCATCCCCCGCGCCCGCACCAGCTCGGAATCGAGCGCCTCGTCGAGGTCGAGGACCGGCTCGATGCAGCAGTCGTGCTCGTCGTTGAAGGCGAGCCATTCCTCGCGGGTCCGGGAGCGGAATACGGCGGCGACCTCGGCCCAGGCCGCGGAGCCCGGCGCCTCGAACTGCTTCTCGATCAGGTCGGGGCGATCGACGCCGTTGCAGAAGGCGGCCCAGAACTTCGGCTCCAGGGCGCCGCAGGTGACCCAGCCGTCGGCGGCCTCGTAGGGCAGGTAGCAGATGAGCCCGCCGGCCAGCTGCTGCTCGCCGCGCCGCGGGACCTCCTCGTCGCAGAAGTAGCGGCCGGCGACCATCGCCAGCCAGGAGAGGGCGCCGTCGGCCATCGAGACGTCGACCATCTGGCCCTCGCCGGAGCGTTCGCGCTCGTGCAGCGCCGCCATCACCCCGAAGGCCGCCATCAGGGCGCCGCCGCCGAGGTCGGCGATCTGCCCGGCCGACTGCACCGGCGGCCCGTCCTTGGCCCCGGTCAGGCCCAGCAGGCCGACCAGGCCGAGGTAGTTCATGTCGTGGCCGGCCCGCTGCGCGTAGGGCCCGTCCTGGCCGTAGCCGGTGATCGCGCAGAAGACGATGCGGGGGTTGACCTCGCGCATCCGCTCGTAGCCGACCCCGAGCCGGTCGAGCACGCCGGGCCGGAAGCCGTCGAGGACGACGTCGTAGTCGGCGACCAGCCGCAGCAGCGCCTCCCTCCCCCGCTCGCTCTTGAGGTCGAGCCGGACCGAGCGCTTGCCGCGGTTGAGCGAGAGGTAGAGCGAGGAGCGGGTGCCGAGCGCCTGCTGCTCGTCGGTTCCGTAGTAGGGCGGCGCCCAGCGGATGTAGTCCCCCATGCCCGTGTCCTCGACCTTCAGGACCTGGGCGCCGAGATCGGCGAGCAGCAGCGAGCAGAAGCCGCCCGGCAGCAGGCGGGTCAGGTCGAGGACCTTGAGGTCGCCGAGCGGGAGGTTGCCGCTCATCCCGGCGCGACCTCGACGGGGAAGTCGACCGAGTTGGCGATGAAGCAGAGCTGGTGGGCGCGCTGGTGCAGCGCCTCGATCGCGTCGGGAGCCGGCGGGTCGCCGCCCCACCGCACCAGCGGGCGCAGCGTCACCGACGTGAAGCGCTTGCCGTCGAGCACCCCGTCGGCGTCGTCTTCGTAGGAGGCGACCTCGAAGCCTTTCTTCCGCGCCAGAGCCAGGAACCAGAGCATGTGGCAGCTCGAGAGCGCACCGACGAGCAGCGCCTCGGGGTTTGCCTTCGAATCGTCGCCGCCGAACTCGGGGGCGGAGGAGCTCGGAAGGGACTGGGCGCCGAGCAGAACCTCGTGGGCCCGCACGTCTTCGCCCTCGCCACCGTTCCAGGAGACGCCGGCACGGTGGATCGACGTCGCCATGCCTCTAGACCTCGGCCCGCCTCGGCACTCCCAGCAGCTCGCGCGCCTCGGCGACGCTGGCCGGCCTGCGACCGATGTCTTCGGCCATCTGCCGCGCCTTCGCGATCAGCTCGCCGTTGGACTTGCACATCTCGCCGTTCGGCAGGTAGAGGTTGTCCTCGACGCCGGCGCGGACGTTGCCGCCGAGGACCAGCGAGGAGGCGAGCAGCTTCCACTGGTCGCGGGAGATGCCGATCACCTGCCACTGGTTCGGCCCCTCGGGGCCGCCGGGGATCTGGTCCGACATCAGGGTGACGTTGCGCGGCGTCGGGCGGATGCCGCCGGTCACCCCCATCACCAGCGAGATCTGCAGCGGCGGCTCCAACAGCCCCATGTCGACCAGCGGGTCGAGGTTGGCGACGTGGCCGGAGTCGAAGCACTCGTGCTCGGGCTTGATCCCCAGCTCCTTCATCGCCGTCAGGAACTCGATGATCGTGTCGAAGCTGTTCTCGAAGACGGCCTTGAAGACGAAGTCCTTGCGCCGCTTCGAGTACTTCGCGTAGTTCATCGAGCTCATGTTCAGGGCGGCGACATCGGGGCGGCAGGCGCGCAGGTACTCGATCCGCTTCTCGATCGGGATCCCGATCGCGCCGGTCGAGTAGTTGACGATCACGTCGCCCACCTCCGCGAGGATCGCCTCGGTGATCGCCTGGAAGTCCTCGATCTCGTAGGAGGGAGTGCCGTCGGGCTTGCGGGCGTGGATGTGGATCTGCGAGGCGCCCTCGTCAACGGCGCGGCGCGCCTCCGCCGCGTACTCCTCCGGCGTGTAGGGGATCGCCGGGCACTGGTCGCGGTTGGCGATCACGCCGCTGATCGAGCAGCTGATGATCACCGGATCGCCGAAAGAGCTCATCCTCATCCTCCCTGTCGCTTTTTTGACCCCTGTGGGCACATAAAGCGACACGCCTTCATACCGGCATCACCCCGTGGCGTTTCTTCGGCTTCTCGACGTGCTTGCTGCGCGCCATCCGCAGCGCCTTGGCGATCGTCGGCCGGGTCTCGCGCGGGTCGATGATGTCGTCGATCACGGCGTTGCCGGCGGCGATGTAGGGGTCAATCTGCTGGCGGACCGCGTTCAGCATCGTCTCGCGCGTCGCCTCCGGGTCGTCGGAGGCCTCGATCATCGAGCGGCCGATGATTTCGACCGCGCCCTCGGCGCCCATCACCGAGATCTCGGCCCCCGGCCAGGCGACGATCAGGTCGGGCTCGTAGGCCTTGCCGCACATCACGTAGTAGCCGGCGCCGTAGGCCTTGCGGACGACGACGGTCACCTTCGGCACGGTGGCGCGGCTGACCGCGTAGAGCATCTTCGCGCCGTGGCGGATGATCCCGGCGTGCTCGACTTTCGAGCCGACCATGAAGCCGGGGACGTCCTGGAGGAAGACGAGCGGGATGTTGAAGGCGTCGCAGAGGTTGATGAAGCGGGCCGCCTTGTCGGCGGAGTCGTTGTCGAGGACGCCGGCGAGGTGCTTGGGCTGGTTGGCGACGATCCCCGCCGGCTGGCCGCCGAAGCGGGCGAGGCAGGTGATCACGTTCTTGGCGAACTTCGGCTTCAGATCGAAGTAGTCGCCGTCGTCGACGATCTCGCGGATCACGTCGTACATGTCGTACGGCTGCCGCGAGGACTCCGGCACGATCTCCATCAGCTTCTCGGACATCCGGTCGATCGCGTCCGCGGCCTCGGCGACCGGCGGCTTCTCCTCGCAGTTGGCCGGGAAGAAGGAGAGGTACTTCCTGACGGCGGCGATGCACTCCTCGTCGTCTGCGACCTCGAGGTCGCCCACGCCGGATTTGCGGCAGTGGACCTTGGCGCCGCCGAGGTCCTCCATCGAGATCTCCTCGCCGGTGACGGCTTTGGTCAGGTGCGGGCCGGCGAGTGCCATCGCGCCCTGGCCGGAGACCATCGGCACGAAGTCCGAGAGCGCCGGGATGTAGGCGGTGCCGGCGGCGCAGGGGCCCATCATCGCCGCGACCATCGGGATCACCCCCGACATTTCGACCTCCTCGCGGAAGAGGTGGCCGGAGCCGGCGAAGAGTGATCCCGCCGCCTCCTGGATGCGGGCGCCGGCGCTGTCGAGGAGCCAGACGAACGGCATCCGCTTCTGCAGAGCCATCTCCCGCAGGCGGGTGACCTTCAGCTCGCCGGTCATCCCCATCGATCCGGCCATCACGGTGAAGTCGTAGGCGGCGATGCAGGTGGGGCGGCCGTCGACGTCGCCCCAGCCGGTGATGACGCCGTCGGCCGGCGCCTCCACCCCGTCCATCGCCCGCTGCGCGAAGTGCGGGCGGCCGTGGATCCCCATCTCGACGAAGGTGCCCTCGTCGACCAGCAGGTCGATCCGCTCGCGCGCGGTCAGCTTGCCGCGTTCGTGCTGCTTGGCGATCTTCTCCTCGCCGCCGCCCAGCTTCGCCTTCTCGCGGCGCTCGTGCAGCTGCTCGGTGAGGTCGCCGAGCGGGGCGGTGCCCGGCAGCAGGTTCTCCGATCTCTCCTCGGTCGCCACTAGCGTCCTTTCCACTGCGGGTCGCGTTTCTCGAAGAAGGCGGTGACCCCCTCGACGATGTCCTCGGTCGTGAAGGTGAGCGAGAGCTGGGAGCGCAGGAACTCGAGCGCGTCGTCGAGCGCCATGTCCTGCTGGCGGTACATGGCGTCGTGGCCGAGCCGCATCAGCACCGGGCTCTTCGAGGCGAGCTTGGCGGCCCACTCGCCAACAGCGGCGTCGAACTCGGCGGCCGGGACCACCTTGTTGGCGAGCCCGTACTCGACCGCCTGCTCGGCCGAGAGCCGCTCGCCCAGCAGCATCATCTCGTTGACCTTCTTGCGCGGGACGTTGCGGTAGATGATCGACATGATCATGTAGGGGAAGGCGCCGACGTTGATCTCGGGCGTGCCGAAGGTCGCCCCCTCCTTGGCGATCACCAGGTCGCAGGAGAGGGCGAGGCCCATCCCGCCCGCGAGCACGTGGCCGTTTGCGGCGCAGAGCGAGGGCTTGCCGAGCCGCGGCATCAGCCGGAAGAACTCGAGAAAGAGGTCGGTCGCGAAGTGTTTGGCGACCAGCGGCACGTCCGCGGCGAAGCCGCCGAGGTCGGCGCCCGCGCAGAAGACCTTCTCGCCCGAGCCGGTGAGCACGACCGCCCGCACCTCCTCGGAGGCTTTGGCGAGCTTCATCGCCTCGACCAGCTCGAACAGCATCTGGCCGGAGAGCATGTTGCGCTTCTCCGGGTCGTTCAGCGTCACCGTGGCGACACCGTCGGCCACCTCGTAGGCGACCTTCTCGAAATCTCCCTGGGGCATCGGCTTCGGACCATAGCATCGCTGAAAGTGGGAAGTGCTACTGTCCACTTCGATTGACGTGTCTGACTTCATGCTCCCTTGTGGGGTGCGCTGGTCAGAAACGCCTTGCCGAGGACGAGACAGAGGAGAGAGATAGTGGCGACCGCGACCAACGGCTCCAGCAGCGTCATCAAGCCCGACCACGCAGCCGGGCGCAAGCACTTCATCTTCAGCCAGGACCACGAAGACCTGCGC
>DASUQZ010000193.1:0-8447 GCA_036280335.1 Solirubrobacterales bacterium | reverse complement strand
GAACTCGCGATCGAGGATCGACGTGACCGTTTCCCACCGCAGCCGCTCCAACGGCCTGATCCGCAGGCACGTCTCGCAGGTGCCCGCCGACGAGCGGACGGTGAAGGAAGGGATTCCCGTCACGAGCGTGCCGCGGACCACCTTCGACCTTGCGGCAAGCGAGGACGTGGACACGGTCGTCGCGATGCTGCGGGAGGCCGAACACCGGAACCTGTGGGATCGCCTCTCGCTCTGGGACCTGCTGGAGCGCTATCCCGGCAGACGGGGCTCGCGGAAGGTCCGCCTTGCCCTGGAGAGCCTCAAGGAAGAGCCGGTCGGCCGCAAGCGCAGCCGCCTCGAGGAGCGCTTCGCGCCCTTCCTCAGGCACCACCGCCTCCCCCTGCCCCGCTTCAACGACTGGATCGACCTGGGTTCCAAGCGCTACCAGGTCGACTGCCACTGGCCGGACGTCACCTGGAGCCGCTCGACGACGAACCCGAGGCGGTTGCCTCTGACCTACGGGGGCTGCTCGGACTACAGAGATGGGAAGAAGAACCAATGCCCTCGAAGCCGGGGCCGCAGCCACCTCTACCTGCCGAAGTGGAGGTTGCTGCGGCCCCGGCTCCGGCTCACCCGCGGGGCGAACCCGCGGGCGGCGTGCCGGGGGGCGGCGCCGGCCCCCAGCTTTCGCGGCCGTCGGCGGTGGCGATCGGGATCCTCGGGCCCGCCAGCGCCGGCGTGTCGAGAGTGACGTCGGCCACGGCCTTGACCCGCGAGAGAACCTCACGGACGGCGCTCCTGCGGCCCTGTAGGCCCCAACCCTGCAGATCGGCGGTCAGCCCGGTCGCGTCGATTCCCGCCTCCTCGGCCAGGAAGAGAGCCCGCGGCATGTGGAAGCCCTGGGTGACGACCACCGCCTCGCGCACCCCGAAGATCTCCCGCGCCCGCACCATCGTCGCCCAGGTGTCGAATCCGGCGTGATCCTCGAACACGTCCTCGGGCGCCACGCCGTCGCGGACAAGGGCCTTGCGCATCGTGTCCGGCTCGTCGTACCTCCAGGTCCCGTGGTCGCCCGAGACGAGGATCTTCTCCACCTTCCCCACACGCCACAGCCGCGACGCCTGCTCCACCCGCGCCGCCAGCATCGCACTCATCTCCCCATCCGGCTCTACCAAAGCCCCCGGCACAATCGCCACTTCCACCTCAGGAACCTCAGAAACCTCCCCAGTCGCCTCCCCCGCCGAAGCGAGCACATAAACGTTGAGAACGGCGATGACGAGGACGAGCAACCCAGCTCCCCCCAAAGCGAGCTTCACCACTCGCGGCCACCGCAGCGGATTGAGCAGCTTCATCCAAGTAACGCTAGACATCTCGCACCTGCATGGGGGTCGATACCCCTTCCCGCGGCTTGTACTTTTTTGCCGACCAGCTCCTCGGACGGCGCCCGACGCCCCACAAAAAAGTTGAGCGGGAAGGGGTATCGACCCCCTTCCCGCTCGGAACTTCTAGATCTTCCTTAGAAGGAAACGATGGGAATGATGAGGATGGCGACGATGTTCGCCACCTTGATCATCGGGTTGATCGCCGGACCGGCGGTGTCCTTGTAGGGATCACCGACCGTGTCGCCGGTCACCGAGGCGGCGTGGGCCTCAGAGCCCTTGCCACCGTGCTCCCCGTCCTCGATCAGCTTCTTCGCGTTGTCCCAGGCGCCGCCGCCGGCGGTCATGCTGATCGCGGCGAAGAGGCCGACGACGATGACGCCGATCAGAAGGCCGCCGAGCGCGTCGACGCTGAGCACGCCGACGATCACCGGCACGACGATCGGGATCAACGACGGCAGGATCATCTCCTTCTGCGCCGCCGCGGTGACGATGGCGACCGTCTTCCCGTACTCGGGTTTCTCGGTCCCCTCCATGATCCCGGGGTGCTCGCGGAACTGCTTCCGCACCTCCTCGACCACCTGGCCGCCGGCGCGGCCGACCGCCTCGATCGCGAAGGCCGAGAACAGGTAGACCATCATCCCGCCGATGATCAGCCCGATCAGCACGTCGGGGCTGCTCAGGTTGAAGAGGCTGTTCAGGTCATGCCCCGGCTCCTCGACTCCGAGCTCGTACTTGAAGGCGGCGAACAGCACCAGCGCGGCGAGCGCGGCGGAGCCGATCGCGTAACCCTTGGTCACGGCCTTGGTCGTGTTGCCGACCGCGTCGAGCGGGTCGGTGACGTTGCGGACGTCCTCCGGCAGCTCCGCCATCTCGGCGATGCCGCCGGCGTTGTCGGTGATCGGCCCGAAGGCGTCCAGGGCGACGATCAGGCCGCAGAGCGAGAGCTGTGCCATCACGGCGATGCCGATGCCGTAGATGCCGGCGAGCTCGTTGGCGGCGAGGATCGCCAGGGCGAGGACGAGCGCCGGGGCGGCGGTCGACTGGAAGCCCTGGGCGAGGCCCTGGATGATGTTCGTCGCGTGGCCGGTCTCGGAGGCCTGCGCGATCGTCTTCACCGGCCGGAACCGGGTCGAGGTGTAGTAGTCGGTGATCACGAACAGCAGCGCGGTCACCGCGACGCCGATCACGGCGCAGAGCCACAGATCGGTCACGGAGGCCCCCACGAGAGCACCGGTGGCGTCTTTGACGCTGAAGCTCAGCGCGTCGCTCATCAGCCAGTCGGTGATCGGGTAGAAGGCCGCGATCGAGATCAGCCCGGAGACGATCATGCCCACGTACAGCGCACCCTCGACTCTGTCCGACCTGGTGCGGACGCAGAGGGCGCCGATGATCGAGGCGATGATCGCCACGCCGCCCATCACCAGCGGGAAGATCGCGACCTCGCGGGCGGCGTCCGTGTTGAACGAGAGGACGCCGAGCAGCATCACCGCCACCGAGGTGACGGCGTAGGTCTCGAAGAGGTCGGCGGCCATGCCGGCGCAGTCGCCGACGTTGTCGCCGACGTTGTCGGCGATCACGGCCGGGTTGCGAGGATCGTCCTCGGGAATCCCGGCCTCGACCTTGCCGACCAGGTCGGCGCCGACGTCGGCGGCCTTGGTGAAGATGCCGCCGCCGAGACGGGCGAAGACGGAGATCAGCGAGCCACCGAAGCCGAGGCCGATCAGCGCGTCGACGGCGTCCTTGTCGTCGACACCGCCGAGGACGAGGGCGCCGTAGTAGCCGGCGACGCCGAGCAGCGCCAGCCCGACCACGAGCAGGCCGGTGACCGAGCCGCCCTTGAAGGCGACGTCGAGCGCCGGCGGCACGCCGCCGCGGGCGGCCTCGGCGACGCGCGAGTTGGCCCGCACCGAGAGGTTCATCCCGATGAACCCGGCCGCGCCCGAGAGCACGCCGCCGATCACGAAGCCGAGCGCCGTGTGCCAGTCCTGCAGGACCCACAGCACGGCGACCAGGGGGATGGCGACGGCGGCGATGATCGCGTACTGGCGGTTGAGGTAGGCCTGCGCCCCCTCCTGAACGGCGCCAGAGATTTCGCGCATGCGGTCGTTGCCCGCTGACTTGGCAAGCAGGCGCTGGGTGACGATAAGTCCGTAGATGACGGCGGCGCCGGCGCAGACGAGCGCGACAACCACGCCGTATTCGGTCAAGAAGTCGGTCAAGTTCCTATTCCTCCGGTGGTTTTAGCGGCGCGGGAGTCTATAGACGATCCCGGCGAAACCGCTTCCTAGACGCGATCGCCGGTTTTCGCACCGGCGTAGGTACGCCGGGTCTCGGCCACCGCGTCGCGGTAGACGTCCTCGATCGAGACCCCCGAATCGAGCGCTTCCCGCGCCCGCTGGGCGCCGTTTCGCTCCGGCAGCCGCAGGTCGAGGCCCAGCTGCGCCCGCGCCGGCTCGGTCCAGACCAGCACCTGCTCCAGCATCGATCGCGTCGGCACCTCCTCGCCGCGGCGGAAGTCGACCATCCGCCCGCCGGCGCCGTGGCGGATCGCCCGCCAGAGGTTCTCCTCGATCTCGCGGTCGGCCAGCGGTGCCCCGCGCCCTTCGTAGCCGTGCTCGTCGTAGTCCAGCGCGGTCTGGGCGATACAGGCGGCGATCAGCCCCGCCAGCTGCAGCGACTCGTCCCCCCGCGTCTGCGCATCGCAGATCCGCACCTCGACGGTGCCGAAGCTGTGGTGCGGGCGCACGCTCCACCACAGCTGCGTCGACTCGACCACCGAGCCGACCCGCTCGAGGGTGTCGACGAACCCGGCGTAGCTGCTCCAGTCGCGAAACGGCGAGGGCACCCCGCAGCGCGGGAAGGTGCGGGTGAAGATCTCGCTGCGAACGCTGTGCAGGCCGGTGTCGCGGCGGTCCAGGAAGGGCGAGTTGGCCGAGACCGCGAGCAGCAGCGGCAGCAGCTCCCGCAGCCAGTCGCAGACCGCGATCGCCCGGTCGGCCCCCTGGATTCCCATGTGCACGTGCAGGCTCCAGGTGTTGTTGCGCTGCGCGACCCAGCCGAGTTCGTGGCGGAGCCGGTTGTAGTGCGGGGTGTCGATGATCCGCTGGTCGAGGTAGTTCGCCCAGGGGTGCGTGCCCATCGCGCCGAGCGCCAGCCCCATGCCGCTGACGATCTCGAACAGCCGCGCCCGCCGCTCGCGCTGGCGCTCGGCCGCCTCGGCGAAGGTCTCCGAGCGCCCGGAGCGGATCTCGATCTCCGAGGCGATCAGCTCCCCCGCCGCCGACTCCGCCAGCACCTCGTCCCCCTGACAGGCCGCGTAGACGTCCTCGAAGCGGTGCTCCAGCTCCAGCGTGCGCGGGTCGAGGATCGCGAACTCCTCCTCGAGACCGATCGTGAAGTCCTGGGAGGACTCGAACTTCTCGCGGGCGAGATCGAGGTCGAGAGACAAGGTCGGCGGGCCGGTTAGGCCAGGTAGAAGTAGAGCGCGTAGAGCAGGTCGACGGCGGGGCTGGAGGTGTGCACCGTCACCTCGGGGGGCACCTGGAGCAGCTGCTCGGAGTAGTTGAAGATGATCTTCACGCCGGCTTTGACGAGCCGGTCGGCGACGTCCTGGGCCGCCTCGGCCGGGACCGCGAGGACCCCGACGACGATCTCCTCCTCGGCGACCACGTCCGGTAGCTCGTCGATGTCGCGCACGGTCATCTCGCCGATCGGCTTGCCGACGACGCTCGGGTCGCTGTCGAAGACCGCCACCACCTGGAAGCCGTGGTCGGCGAAGATCGAGGAGGTGGCGATCGCCTGGCCGAGGTTGCCGGCGCCGAAGAGGGCGATGTTGTGTTGGCCGGAGGTGCGCAGGATCTTGCGGATCTCCGAGACCAGCGAGTCGACGTTGTAGCCGACGCCGCGCTTGCCGAACTTGCCGAATCCGGAGAGGTCGCGGCGGATCTGGGTCGGGTTGATGTGGGTGTACTCGGAGAGCTCCTGGGAGGAGATCGTCTCCCGGCCCATCTTCCGCGCCTGGGTGAGCACCTGCAGGTAGCGGGAGAGGCGGGCGGCGACGCCCAGCGAGAGGCGCTCCCCTTCGACCGGGAAGGCCCCTGCCGCGTCGAACTCCTCGATCACCTCGACCATGCCCCCACAGTATCGAGCCGGGCCACGAGGCCGGCTCGATCGAGAATCAGCTCCGAGACCTCGATCCCGTCCACCTCGACCACGGGGATGCGCTCGAGGTAGCGCCGCAGCAGCAGCTCGCTGCTCTCGATGTCGATCTCGTGCAGGTCGAAGCGGTAACCCTCCTCGTGCAGGGAGATGATCTGCTCGATCGCCTCCTCGCAGAGATGGCAGCCCGGGCGGGAGTAGACGACGACGTCGGCCATGCCTCAGTGCGCGACGGCCGGGTTTTCCCCGGTGGCGAAGGCGTCGAAGCCGAGGTAGTCCGGGTACTCGATCGGCGTGGCGTGCTGCGCCGCGGCGCCGATCATCGCGGCGTTGTCGGTGCAGAGGCTGATCGGGACCAGCTTCAGCCGCAGCCCCATCTCCTCGCAGAGCCGCGCCACGGCTTCGCGCAGGGGACCGTTGGCGGCGACGCCGCCGCCGAGCGCGACCGCCTCCCACTCGCCCCCCTTCAGCGCCCGCTTCAGCTTCGTGGTCAGCTGCTCGACCACGGCCGCCTGGAAGGAGGCGGCCAGATCGGCGCGGCGCTCCTTTACCCCCTCCGGGCCCAGTTCCCGGCAGCGGTAGAGGACGGCGGTCTTCAGGCCGCTGAAGCTGAAGTCGAGGCCGGGGTTGCGGGACATCGCCACCGGCATCTCGAACGCTTCCGGGTCGCCCTGTTCGGCCGCGCGCTGCACCGCCGGGCCGCCCGGATAGCCCAGCCCGAGCAGCCGGGCCGACTTGTCGAAGGCCTCGCCGGCGGCGTCGTCGAGCGTCTGGCCGAGCAGCTCGTAGCCCTCGTGGTCGCGGACGCCGGCGAGCAGCGTGTGGCCGCCGCTGGCGATCAGGCAGAGGAAGGGCGGCTGCAGCGGCTCGGGCTCGAGGAAGTTGGCGGCGACGTGCCCCTGCAGGTGGTCGACCGGGGTCAGCGGCAGCCGCCGCGCCGCCGCGATCGCCTTGGCGGTGCTGATCCCGACCAGCAGCGCCCCGATCAGCCCCGGGCCGGCGGTGGCGGCGACGGCCTCGATGTCGTCCAGGGTCACGCCCGCCTCCCCCAGCGCCGCCTCGACCACCGGCGCCGCCAGCTCCAGGTGGTGGCGGGCGGCCACCTCCGGCACCACGCCGCCGAACCCCTCGTGGGCGGCTGCCTGGGAGGAGATGACGTTGCTGAGGATCCGCGGCCCGTCGAGGACCGCGGCGCAGGTGTCGTCGCAGGAGGTCTCTATCGCCAGCAGCACTCGAGACCCTTCAGTCGAGCCACATGATCAGGGCGTCCTCGCCGTTGTCGTGGTAGTAGCGAGGGCGGACGCCGGCGGAGCGGAAGCCGAACCGTTCGTACATCCCGATCGCGCGGGTGTTCGAGACCCGCACCTCGAGCGTGAACGGGAGCACCCCGCGCGACTCCTCGATCAGGCGCCGCAGCAGCTGCCCGGCGACGCCGGTGCCGCGGTGCTCGGGGGCGACGGCGATGTTCATCAGGTGCCAGACCTGGTCGTAGCGGGAGCAGACCACGTAGCCGAGCAGCTCGTCGCCGGCGCTGGCGGCCAGGCAGATGCCCGACGGCTTGGAGAGCTCCAGCACGAACATCGCCAGCGACCACGGCGTCGGGAAGGAGCGCCGCTCGATCGAGATCACCGCCGGCAGGTCGCTGTAGGCGAGCCTGCGTACCTGGACCTCTCGGGTCAGCTCACTGGGCTCTTTGTGAAGCGTCTCGCTCACGCCACCGCTCCGCGTCCGGGGGTCTGAGGTAGATCGGGGCGAGCCCGTCGCGGTCCGCCTGAACCGCCGCATCCGCCGCGCGAGCGCAGACGTGCCGCCCGGCGACCCGGTGGACAGGATCGGAATCGTCCGGGATGCGGACGCCGCCTCGGGCCAGCTCGTCCCGGAATCGTACCGCCCCCGAACCGGCGACCGACGGGGGCTCGGCCAGCGCCGCGATCCGCTCGGCCAGCTCCTCGGGCCGGTGGACGGCCGGCTCCCAGATCCGTTCCCCCTCGCCGGAGTAGAGGGCGGCGAAGACCTCGCCGCGCCAGCCGTCGAGAACCGCCAGCCGCTCGCCGGCGGCTCCCGCCGCGGCGATCCCGTCGGCGAGGGCGTCGAGGGTGCAGACGCCGCGCGCCGGCACACCCAGGCTGAGGCTCAGCCCCTTGGCGGTCGAGATGCCGACCCGCAGGCCGGTGAAGGTCCCCGGGCCGAGTCCGACCGCGAGCAGGTCGACCGCCTCCCAGCCCCCGGCGGCCGCGGCCGCTCGCTCGACCTCGTCGAGCAGCCCGGTGGCGTGCAGGGGCCTCCCCTGCGGGGAGAGCCCCAGCTGCGACTCGTGGAGGACCTCGCCGTCGCGCCAGGCGCAGGCGACGGTGTCGACCGTCGCGGTATCGAAGCCGACGACGATCAGGGATTCGCTACCCGGTGACCCGGAAGGCCCACTGGCCGACCTTCTGGCCTTTGACGAACCACTTGACGACGTGCTTGCCGACGATCGTCGAGGTGATCTTGTTCACGTAGAGCGTCCCCTGTTCGGCTTCCTGAGCCTGGGCGCAGAGGTTTTTCCCGCTCGGGAACTTGACGCAGACGGTGTAGACGACGTCGCCGTTGAGGCTTTTGAAGAAGGCGCCCTTCTTGGCCTTCTTCGGGCACTTGTGGGCGGGCTTGGCGTTCTGCGAGACCCCGCAGCCGACGTAGTGCTTGTAGGCAGCCGCACCGGCCGTAGCGGGCACCGCCGCGATCAGCAATCCGCTCACCAGCATGACCGCCGCAAGCGCCTTCAGTCCCTTCATCCCGTCCTAGCCTTTCTCATCGAGTTCCAAGCGCCGATGCTACAAGCTGGGCGCACTCCCTCCTCAACACGTCCAACCCGCGAACGGTGCGCTTTTTCGCTGCATACCCACCCTGCTACCAGGCAATCTCCACCCGCCTCCGCTCTTCGTCCAGGTG
>DASUQZ010000192.1:0-8565 GCA_036280335.1 Solirubrobacterales bacterium | reverse complement strand
GGCGGCCGCCTGGGTGCCGCGCACCGCAGCGGCCGGGACCGCCGCCGCTGCACCTGCGGCCGCGCCGGCGCCTCCGGCAGCGCCGCCAGCGGCGGCCGCCTCGCCACCGCCCGCAGCACCGCCACCACCACCGCCTGCCCCGGCGCCGGGGCTGCCGCCTCCGCGCGGGCCGCTCGGCTCGGGGCCCGCGCTGCCGCCGCCTTTCTCGCCCGCGTTCCAGAGGGTTGCGCCGGACTCGCCCCAGTTGGAGCGGGCCATGTTGCGCATGATCTGCACGTCGCTGGCGATCTGCACGCCGCTCACCGCCCCGCCCGCGGCCGAGCGGCGGCCGTAGGCGGCGGCCATCGCGCCCTCGGCGAAGGGGACGAGGCGGAACAGCACGAAGGGCGCGAAGCAGGCGAGCAGCATCAGCGCCGAGGCGGCGAGGATGTGCTCGACCCGGCCGTCGTTCTCGGCCATCAGCCCGGCCGCCAGCGAGATGATCGAGACGATCACGAACTTGGAGCCGATGACGACGAGGAGCAGCTCGCCGGTGCGGCGCAGGGCGCCGGCCCAGCGCGGCCAGATCGAGGCGGCCAGCGCGAGCGGCATGAAGAGGGCGACGACGTAGACGGCGGCGTCGCGCATCAGCAGCTCCAGCCAGACCATGAAGGCGGCGAAGGCGCCGATGATCGCGGCGAGGAAAGTGACGAACAGCGGCACCGCCGTCGAGCCAGCGGCCTGCCCGGCGGCGGCGCCGGTGACGTTGGCGCCCCCGGCGCCGCCGACTTCGCGGCCGGCGTCGCCGCCCGCCTGGCTGAGGCCGGTGATCGCGCCCTTGAAGAACTCCTGGCTGTTGTCGTGGCTAGCGCTGGCGACCGCGTGGCAGAGCCCGTCGGTGACGACGAGGAGCATCTGCACGACCGCGTAGGCGACGCTGGTCGCGATGAAGGCGAGCGGCAGGTTGACGAGGACGACGCGCGCCAGTAGTCCGGCGTTGCCCTGAGCCAGTCCCTCCAGTACCGCGAGTAGCAGCATCGCCAGCCCCATCAGCGCCGCGATCTGCGCCATGCGCCCGTACTGCTGCAGGAAGCCCTTGGTGGTCAGCTCCGGCGTCGTCGTTTCGTTGATCCCCTCGACGACCTTCCCGATCAGCCACCCGGCGCCGCCGCTGACCCAGGTGGTGATCTGCTCGAAGATGCTGTTGCCGACCCCTTCGATCGCGTCGTTGATCGGGTCGGTGACGATCCCCGTCACCCCGCCGCTGACCGCGTTGCAGGCATCGCCGACCGGGTTGCCGCCGCCGACGATCCCGCCCGTCACCGCGTCGGCGATCCCGCTGACGGCATCGGCCGGGGCGCTGCCGACGTCGCAGACGACGTTGGCTTCGGCTTTCGGCGGCGAGGGCTGGACGAGCAGGACGAGGCCAGCCAGCAGGGCAGCGAAGGCGAGGGCCGGCAGTCCCCTACGGAGCCAGCTCATAGCTTTCGAGCTTCTGCGCCAGGTCGATGACGCGGTAGCCGCCGAGCGGACCCGGATTCGTCGCCAGCTCCGGCGTCGGGCCGAAGCCGCCGCGGGTTTCGGCGATCCGCCAGCGGTCTTCCATCCAGACGAGCTCGGTGTGGGTGAGGCCGAAGTAGGCGGCGGGTTCCACGGCGGCCGCGTTGCCGAGCAGGGTGAAGCCCCAGGTGAGGATGCGGGCACGGTCGGGCCGGAAGGACTCGACCCGGTAGCCGATCGGCACCGCCGCGTAGAGGGTCTCGACGCCGCGACGGATGCCGACCCCGACCGGGCCGCTGGCGAGCCGTTCGGCGCCGGGCGAGTTGGCGGCGAGCATCGCCTCCAGGTAGTCGGGCGTCGCCACCGCCTCGATCCGCGAGCGCATGACGCCGGGTTGCAGGATCGCGGGGTCGGCGAAGGTCCGCTGGTAGGCGGCGACCGCCTCCGCTGCTCCTTCGGCGGTGTCGGGGAAGGCCACCGGCACGCCGGCGATCGACCGCGCCGCGCCTGCTTTGGCTGGTATCGCGGCGCGGTCTCCGCCGGTGGGGGAGAGCGAGCGGCCGAGGAGGAGGCCGAGGAAGAGCGTGGCGAGGCAGGCGATCACGAGATGCCGTCGCCGCAGCGCCGATCCCTGGGCTGGTGAGCGCATCACTTGACCGCCGAGCCGGAGGTGTAGAAGAAGTTGATCAGGGCCGCGCCGGCACCGACGACGAAGGCGCCGATCAGCGAGTAGAGAACCTTCTGCTTGCCGTCAGAGGCGTGGCTGAAGTTGTTGGATTTGCTGCCGAGCGCCCACTGCGCGGCGCCGATCAGCAGGCCCGCGGCGCAGCCGAGGAGGACGATCGCGGCGAGCCAGTTGACGAGTTTTTCGAGCGCCGGCGTGCCAGGTCCACCGTTCGGGTTCGGTTTGATGCTGACCGCCGCGCTCTGGAGGGCGACCTGCAACTTGACGAGGACTGCGAGTGCCACGGCGGACTCCTTTGCTCGAGGTGGTCTTCACCTCGGCTGTCCAGCCGGCGACCCGGTTGCATCGGGTCCTTTAGGGAGAAAGACGTCACCGGAACTGAGCCGGGCGCCTATCTAGGGGTCGTTAGTCAGACTGCGGGCATCGTGGCCTCGCTCGGCGACCTCAGATACGACATCTGGACCGATGGCGCCTGCGCCAACAAGACCAGCGGCGCCGGTGGGTACGCGGCAGTCCTTTTCGCCCGCCGTTCCGATGGCATCGCCGAGCGGTGGGAGGTCTCAGGTGGCGCCTTCGAAACCACGAACAACCAGATGGAGCTGATGGCGGTCATCACCGGATTGCGCGCCTTGCCCGCGCAGGCGCACGTCTGCATCCACATCGACTCCACCTACGTGATGAAGAACTTCAAGGAGCGGCTTCAGCGCTGGCAAGACAACGGCTGGCGGCTGGCGGACGGAAAGCCGGTGAAGAACGTCGATCTCTGGAAGCATCTGTTCACCGAGGCTGCCGGTCGCAAGGTGGACTGGGTGAAGGTCGCCGGTCACACCGGGGACGAGTGGAACGAGTACGCCGACAAGCTCGCCTGCGCCCAAAAGGACGCCTACGCCGAGCGGAGCCGTCGCCTCGCGCTCAGCGCAAGCTGAGCCTGGTTCCCGCGTAGATCAGGCTCGGATCGCCGGTGCCGATGGCCGATTTGTTGAGGTCCCACAGTCGCGCCACTTCGGCGGCGATCTGCGCGTCGTCGGCATCGCCGGGAAGCAGGCCAGCGGCGATGTGCCAGAGGCAGTCGCCGGACTGCACGACGTAAGAGCCCTTACCGGCCAGGTGGCGTCCGTGGTCGGGAGGAGGCGTCGCGGCGGGCTGAGCTGGTGGCGCCGACGGCGCTTCTTCTTCGGGGGCCGGTTCACTTGCCGGAGCCGCCTCGCCGGATGACGTGCCCGATGCTGCCGCCTGCTTCTGCTTCGGCGCCACGATCGACTGGTTGGCGACCGGCTCCGAGGCGGCGGGCTCGGACGCCGGCTGCTCTGCGGGCGCGGTTTCCGGGGCAGAGGGAGCGGGTTCGGGCGATGCGCTCGGCGCTGAGGCTGCCGGTTCGCTCGGCGCCCCGGTCGCGGCGCTGCTGACTTCATCGGCCGGCGGCACTTCCAGCTCTGCTTCGGCTTCAACCGTCCCGCCTTCTTCTTCGCCGCCCGCCGCCGGAGCTTCTTCGAGCCCTTCTTCTTCGCCACCGGGATCGAAGTCGGGGGCAACCGGCACTTCCACCGGCGCCACCGTCCCTTCGCCTTCGCTGTCGACCTCGCCCGCCAGGGCGAAGCCGGGGAAGACGCTGCCGAGGACGAGCATCGCGACCAGCGTCAGGGCGAGGAGTCGTCGCCCAGGAGGAGCACCCGATCGAGAGTCGAGGGAGATGGACGTCAGGTGCTGGGTGATGTGTGCCATCGGGCTCCTCCTCAATGAGGCTGTTGCTTTCAGTTCATGGGATCGGCGACGCAGCGGTAGCTCTTGCCGCCGCCGACGTCTTCGGTGATGCCGACGCTGCCGTTTTCCTGGGTGATGTAGAGGACGTCGACCGCGCCGGGTTTGCTGCTGGAGGGGTAGACCTCGCTGGTCAGCTCGCCCCCTGGAGCGAGCTGGATCTGCGGCTGCGCCAGCGCCGCCATCAGCTCCTGGTGAGTCGGCAGGCGCCGCCCGGCCCGTTCCCGGTTGTCGGTCAGCGCGCAGGAGAACACGGCGGCTCCATATGACTCAGGGGGACGGGCCTGGGTCTCGACGCACACGTCCCCGACTGGAATCGTCGGGGCGAACGCCTGCGGGCAGCTGTCGAGGTAGCGGGAAGCCGGCTGGCCGCCGAGACGGGCGGCGTTCTGCGCGCGTGGCACCGGGCGCAGGCTCGACTCCTTGATCACCCTGCCGCCCACCGAGTTCGCCTTGAACTCCCTGCCGGTCAGGCTGTGGTTCCTGATGTCCGAGCCGTCGATCACCTTCGAGACGGCATAGGCGCCCCCGGTTCCCACGGCGATGAACAGGGCCAGGGTCGCAACGACGTTGGCGTAGGTGAGTCGGTCAAGCAGCGCTCTCATCTAGGTCTCTCCTCGGCTCGGGGTGATCGGCCTCTCCGGTCTAGCATGGCCGCCCTTTCACTCGGACCGTCAACGTCCGGCTGTTGCCGGCCTCCAGCGGCCAGCCCGCCTCGGCGGCGAGATGAGCGCGGAAGTCGAAGCGCTGTTCGCCGCAGGTGCGGTCGAAGAGGTAGCGGATGTGCCAGGCGCCCTCGGGGTCCGTGTGGATCGTGCGGAAGGTCTGCCATCCCGAGGCGAACCGGACCTGCAACTCCAACAGCTTTCCTGCCTCGGGTAGCGGCCGACCCTTGACTTGCCCGCTGAAGGTGACGGAGTTGCCGTTCAGCACCCGCTTCGGCTTCACCTTGAAGGTCGAGGTGCCCTTGACCAGCAGGGTTGCGGAGTCCTCGCCAGGCAGGATCGTCGCCGTGCCCGGATAGACGAAGCGGAAACTGTGTGAGGCGCGCGCCTCGACCGTGTAGGTGAAACGGCCGCTGGCATCGGTCGTCGCGGACCCTTCGAGCTGCTCGGTCCCTTCCTTCGGCCGCGAGTAGACGAGCACCTTCGCGTCGGTGAGCGGGTGCCCCGCCCGGTTGACGAGGCGACCGCCGAGATGCACCTTGCTCCCGAACGGGACCTTGGCGCGCGGCTCGAGGACGATCCGGCGCACCTTGCCCTTCTTGCCCTTACGGGTGACGGTGCGCTTCTCGACCACGCCGGCCTTCATCGAGGTCGCGACTCGCAGCGGCAGGCTCAGTCGCATCGGCTGACCGTCGAGGCGGCGGTCGCTGCTTGCCAGGTTGTTTGCCTGGTCGTGCGCGCTCGCCCGCAGTTCGTATTCGCCCGGCGGTAACGAGGCGTCGTCGATGTGGGTCACGAGACGGTCGCCCTCCTGGGCGCTCGACAGCACCTGCCAACTGCCCGACCCCGCGCGGCTGATCTCGATCCCGCCTCCGGCGAGCCCGGAGATCCGGTCGGTGACGAGCACCGACACCCGCGTTGGGTCCTCGGCGCTCTGATTCTCGAAGCCGAGCTGCGGCGGCTCGGGGTCGAAGCGCAGCTTGACCGGCTGCGATGCGTTCGCCGACTGCTGGTTGCCGGCGGCGTCCTCGCGCCAGAGCCGCAGATCCCACTCGCCGGGGGAGGGAACGGCGAGGCTGTCGATCGTCGCGACCCCCGCGCCGCTCCGGTCGCCGCTCGCGCACTCGTCGCTGCCCGGTCGGCAGAGGCGGTAGTGGACGGCGGTGATCGGCGCCCGGTCGCCTTCGTCGGGGTTGGCCCAGGCGAGATCGAAGTCGTTGGCGTTGCGCCAGGTCTCGCCGCCGCCGACCCCGACCGGCACCGTCCCCGGCGCGGCGTTGTCGATCCTCACCGTTACGGCACCTGACTCCGCGCGGTTGCCCGCCGCGTCTTCTGCGACCACGGTGAGCGGCTGTGAGCCTTCGGGAGCTTCCGCGGTGTTGATTTCGATCCGCCCTGGACCGTTGATGCAAGGGACGCTCTGCGAGTAGTCGCAATCCCGCTGGTCGCTGCCGCGCGACCCACCGCCGATGAGCGCCGACACTCCCTTGACGCCCACGTTGTCGGAGGCGTCGTAGCCGAACCGCTGTGCCCCTCGGACCCATTGACCCTCTGCCAGAGCAGAGTCCTGAACAACGCCGACCGACGGCGCGGTTCCGTCGACCACGGTCGCCTCGGCGGCGAAGGTGCGAATGAAGTTCTGGCCGCGGGCCGAACAGAACTCTCCCGACGGAGCGCCGACGCAGACGACGCGCTGGACGATCCGGGTCGCGCCGCCGAGGTCATAGGCGCGCGGTCGGGGGGAGTTGGAGGACTGCGCCATGCCGCTGCGCGGACAGCCGCGGTTGGCGCGGACGTTCTTGATCGAGACAGGCGAGGCACCGGGACGCTCGGCAAAGAGCTGGAGCGCGTAGCGGCAGTCGCGGCGCTGCGCCTGGCCCGACCAGCGAAAGCGCGAGAACGTCGTCCCAGGCGGAGCGTTGAGGATGAAGCCCGACTGTGCCCCTTTCTCGACGCGGCCGGTCCGGGCGACGTTCGACGTCACCAGACCGCGCAGGCCCGGCCCGAGCGGGTTGCAGGCCCGCCTCCACTTCATCCCGCGCGTGGCGAAGTTTTCAAAGGCCGAGCTGACGTAGCCGGCCTCATCGGCCTGGCAGGTCGAGATCGTGTATTCGCCGGCTCTCGCCGAGCTGGGTCCAGCCAGCCCGAGGGCGAGCACCGCGACCACGATGGCTGCGAGGCCACCGATGCGGACGGGACGAGTATCGAGGTGTCGGGCTGCTTGCATCAGGGACCTCCAAACTGCGGGCCGGGCCGAGCGGGAGCCGGTGCCGATTGGGTGCTTTCGACCGGCGCCGCTTCAGGCGCTTCATAGGTTTCTTCGGTTCCCGCTTCGCTCGACGCATAGGCGGAGCTGGGCTCGAAGCTGTCTTCGGGTGGGGGCGGTTGGGACTTCTGCTTCGGCTTCGATTCGGGTTCGGGCGTCGGCGTCGGCGTCGGTTCCGGTTCAGGTGCCGCTTCGCTTTCGGAAGGTTCGACCGGCGTGTAGACCGGGCCGGGCGATGGTTCGGCCGCAGGTTCGCTCGATTCCTGTTCCTCCGGTTGATCGGTCGAGGCGATCAGGCTGCGGGCTGCGCCGACCGGGTTCACACCCTGCTCGACGCAGTAGGTGGCGGCGCCGCCACCGATCGCGAGGCAGCTCGCGATCACGGCGCCGACGGTGCCGGGGCGGGCGGCGGCCAGGGGAGTCGGGTCGACGGCGCGGTAGTAGGTAGCGGTCGCGTGCTGCTTCAGCTGGGCCCCGGCGTCGGCGGCCTGCTGCTTGACCGAGGCCAGGGTCTCGGTCGATTTCCGCGCCGCCCGCTCGAAGAGATTCCCGGCGCTGGCGCCTGCCGTTAGAGACACATAGGCAGCGAGTCCAATCTCGACCGCGAGGTCGTCGGAGCTCGTGACGCCGAGCAGGTCGTGCAGCTTGCGCCGCGCCCCCTCGTGGGCACGCTGGGCCTTGGAGGCGTGCCATTGCAGCGCCCGCCCCGCTTCGCGCACGGTCAGCCCCTCGAAGTAGGAGAGGGCGAGCAGTCGGCGCTGGTCGACGGAGAGCTGGTCGACCGCCTCGCGGACCTTGCGGAAGCGATCGTCGTCGAGCACCGCCTCCTCGGGGTCGCGCGAGTTCTCGTCGGCGACCTGGGCGCCGCTGTCGACCGAGACGAGGTGCGGGCGCCGCCCTTCGGCTTCGAGCTGGCTCTTGGTCCGCCGCCAGGCGCAGGTGATGAGCCACCCGGCCGGGCTGTCGATCCTCTCGCCCTCGGCGAGCTTGCGGCTGTATTCGAGCGCCGCCGTGGCGAAGAGGTCGTCGCCGTTGGTCTCGATGAACTGTGGCGAGAATCGCTTGCGACGAAGGAACTGGATGAACCCGAGCCGGGCCTCCTCCAGCTCCTCCTGCTTCAGCTCGTCGCTGGCTTTTACTCCGTACATCTCGCCCCTTCTGGACTTCGATGATTACGCCAAATTGGACACAGCGCTCATCGGGTTTCCAGGCAAGTCGCGGTTGTCTAATACCCACTTGTCCATCAAAAACGCCATTTGCATCGGTCGAGTTCGGCTGCCGATGCAAACGGGGCTCGGGGTGGACAGCGGGGGTGGATGCGCCCCGCTCGAAACATCTGCCGGCATCGCCGTCCGAGCGCTGCGCTCGGCTCTTCATCTAACCGCCACCTCGGCCGCCTGGCAGCGACCCCGCTGCGCTGAGGATCGGCGTGGAGGCCGGCACTCAACCCGCCCCGCGCTCGAAGCTCCTGCTGGCCCTGCCCTTGGCGGTGCTGATCGTGATGATCGGCGGGCTACTGGCGATGACCGTCGTCTTCAGCGCCGCCTCGCCGAGCTGCGGCGAAGAACCTGTCGGCGACCTCAACGGCAAGGTCCCGAAGCGCCTCGTCCCGATCTACCAGGAGGCCGCGGCGAAGTTCAAGCTGGGGGAGAGAGGCCCGTCGATCCTCGCCGGGATCAACTGGGTCGAGACCGGCTTCGGCACCAACCTCG
>DASUQZ010000191.1:0-6495 GCA_036280335.1 Solirubrobacterales bacterium | reverse complement strand
GCCCCACCTGCATCCGTGCTTGGCCACCCGAACCGTTGTGGCCCTATCCCTCTACGGCGAGGTCGCAGTCGACCGTGATAACAGAGTTATTATCATGAACCAGCAATGACGAGCTCAGACAAGGCCTTTGATGCCCTTGTGGCAGAGGAGCAGCTCGCCGATCCGAGCTTTCGGGCGGAGTGGCAGAGGCTCGCTCCTGCGCGGGAGTTTGCGGCGACGCTGTTGCGCTACCGCGCAGAGCACAAGCTGAGCCAGAGGGCCCTGGCGAAGAAGCTGGGCGTCTCGCAGCCTCGCGTCGTCAAGCTCGAGTCCGGAGAGCACAACCCGGAGGTCGACACGATCATCAATGCGGTCAGGCAGTTGGGGATCGAGTTCGTTCTCGATGTGGCACCCGCGAGCCGCAAGCCGACGCTGGTGACGGCACGAGCGCAGAGGCGCGGGGCGATTGCCCACGACGATGTTTCCGTGGTGGCAGCTTCTTCCGTCTAGAGCCCAAAGCGCTGCGGTCATCTGGTCTTCGCAGCAGGGGGTTGAGGCGGCTCGACCGGCCACGTGGTTCGGTTGAATTTGTCACTGGAGTTGAGGGAGCCGCTCCGCAGCGTCGCTTACCACCTCCCTGCGCTTCAGCTATGTGGGGCCGCCAAGCCGGCGGCGCGCCCGCTGTCGATCCGGACGAGAGCGGGCCGCTGCCAGTCTGTGGTCTCTGACGATCAACGGGATTGCGGCTCGGCTTGCCGCAACGGAAGCCAAAGACAAGGCGGCTCGCGTCGTTCTGTTTGAGAAACGTCCGTGCCGGGCGATATGAAGCGCCCGCCCGTCGGCTTATTGAGTACTGGGAGCTAAACCATTTATTACCGATCATCTCTGGGGAGGAATGCAGTGCTTTCAAGCGACTTGCCATACCGAGACAGCGGCGCCGGTCACCTCGCCTACGCTCCTCGGCCGGTAGCAGCGACCCAAGCGCCGGTTCGCGTCTCGGTTCTCGCCACGGCGCTCCTTGGCCTGCTTTTGGTCCTCCCCTCCATCGCCGCGGAGGCACCGCCGAAGAACCGCTTGCAGACACCATAGAAGCGGCAGGAATAGCCTGGGATATCGCAGATATTTTGTGCTCTGTCAGTCGGAAAGGTTGAGGATCTGAGCCTTGGAACGAGAAAGCTCACAAGAAGACACTAGAAATTTCGCCAAACGTCTTAACGATGCAACCGCTGGCGGCCTCTTGGGAGTGATTGCCGGAAAGGTGAAGTTCAGGGATGAAATGGTGAGTATTGCTGCAGCGGTCCTTATTGGAGGTGCGGTCTTTAGGCGAGAGGGCATTGTGCTAGGACTTGCCGTAGCGATCGTGATCGCAGTGGGTTGCGCCCTGTTGATACGTCTTAGAAAGTGGAAGCTGGACATACCTCGAAGCTCTAGCGATTATTAGTGCACCTGCCATTCGGGCGGGGGGCTTGCACTCACTGGTCTAAATCCGATACGAAGGAACTAGAACCGGTATGTGTCCAGAGAGTTCCGAGCCGGCCGCCATCCGTGTGGCGAGCGTAGAACGCCTAGCGAGGTTTTTCACCGGCGCTGCATTTGCGCTTGGCGCCGCTACCGTCGCTGCGGTCGTCCTTTCGGGAGTTGGCGGTGTCGCGATGTTCTTCGGCTTCCTCTTCCTGATCTCACTCTTGGGAAGCGCTGTATATGTAGGGCTCTTCGCACTGGGAATGCAGCTTCCACCGCTGTGGACGGACGCGATGTGCTGGCGCAGGGGGTCGGTCGTGGAGGTCGCGGATTTCTGGGAGCCCACGTCGTGGCGGTGACGGACAACTCGATCCTGAGCATCTCCGTGAGACCGTGGAGCGCAGGATCGATAGCGAATGCCATTCAGCTGTCGAAAATACGCACCGTGGAGACCGGCGACTACTCCCTCTGCGTCGATGATGGGCAAACGAGCATCACGTCGAAGGCTTGCCCACCTCCGCAGCTAGCTGCGCTTCTGAACGAGATTCGCCGGCGTGAGGACTCGCAACCGTGAGCGCATAGGGCCAACTCGCGACGCTCGGCGAGCCTGTCCAAGGCAACCGCATGCTCATTCCATCACCCGCAGCGTCGAGGGGACGTCCATCCGCCGGATGCGGCGGGCGCTGAGGAGGGGGGCCAGGGCCACGGAGAACACTCCCACCGCGGCAGCGACGGCCAGGGAGGCGGGTGCGATTGCGATCACGAGGCCGAGGTCGGGGAGGGTCTGGGGGAGCGTCTGGTCGACGACCCAGTTGACGACGAGGAGGCCGCCGGCTAGGCCGACCAGGGTGCCGAGCAGGCCGGCGATCAGGCCCTCGGCGACCGCCAGCGCCATCGTCTTCGAGGTGCTGACCCCGAAGGCGAGCATCGTGGCGTTCTCGCGCCGCCGCTCGTCGATCGCGATCGCGGAGGAGTTGAAGGCGATGAGGAGCGCGAGGGCGAGGGCGAAGAGCTCGATCAGGCGCAGCACGCCGAGGAAGTCGTCGAGGCGGTTGCGGATCAGGTCCGTCGTCGCCTTCGCCTCTTCCACCGAGGCGACCATCGGGCTCTGGAAGAGGGTTCGGGCAATCTCGTTGCTGCTCGCGCCGGGCCCGGGGGTGACGGAGACCCGGTTTGCCGCTCCGCGCAGGCCGGCGGCTGCCGCGGCGGTCGAATCCGCGTAGGCGAAGGTGCGGAAGGGATCGGGATGCAGCCCGCTCACGCGGACGGGCGCTCTCACCTCGGTGAACCCGGAGCCCAGGCGCCGCGGGAAGACGATCTCGATCATCCCGCCGACGCCGACGCCGAGGTCGTCTGCCGCCTTCTCGGAGATGACGATTTCCCTTCCGCCGCGCTCGGGAGCGGTCCCGGCGCTGAGCGTGGGGGTCCAGATCGGGCTCGCGAAGTCCAGCAGCGTGACGGCGCCGTCGAACCCCTCGGCGCCCGGCGCCGCCAGCGACACCGGCAGGGTGAGCTGGGATTCGGCGGCGACGACGCCCGGCGCTTCCTCGACGACCCGTCGGGCGGTGCGGGCGTCGTGGAACCCGTCGAGGGTGACGACGACGCGATCGGGGTTGCCCTGGGCGATCTCGGCTTCGCTGCGGTCGATCGTGGCGTCGAACGAGTCGATCAGCCCCATGAAGGAGACGAGGACGCTGAGCACGGCGCCGATGCCCAGCAGCGTCAGCAGGGTTCGGCGCGGGGCACGCAGGGCGTTGCGGAGGGGCATCTGGGCGACGCTCGACCCCGGCAGCCGCAGGTGCTTCGCGAGCCCGGCGACGCCGCTGCCGCGGGCGGAGCGGAAGCCGACCCGGATCGCCTCCACCGGCGTCTGCCGCAGCCCTCGCCAGACCGGGATCGCGGTGGCGAGGATCGGCAGCGCCAGGCTGATCGCCGCCGCGCGGGCGAAGACGCCGGCTTCGAACGGCGTTCGCATCTCCGGCAGCGGCAGGAGGCTTTCGAGCACCCCGCTGAAGATCTCTCCCATCATCAGCCCGAGCGCCAGCCCGAAGACGGTCCCGGCGACCGCGATCTGCGCCCCCAGCAGCAACGGCCTGATCGCCAGCTGCCGCGGGGGCACCCCGAGCGCCATCCCGATCCCGATCTCCCGGCGCTGGGACTCGACGATCCGGGTGGCGAGGTTGAAGGCGGCGAGCGCGGCGCCGGCCATGATCAGGAAGGCGAAGATGTCGAGCAGCTGCTGGTCCCCGGCCGCGTCTTTGTAGAGGACGCGGTGGGAGGTCTCTTCGGACAGCGTCGTCACATCCCCGCTCAGCCGCGCCTCGGCCAGGGCCCGCTCCAGCTGGCGGCGCACCGCCCCGACCGGAGCGCCCTCGTCCAGGAGCATCACCGCGTTGTTGACACCGGGCGGGCCGCCGACGATTTCCTGGGCCGTCCGCAGCGTCGTGAAGACGAAGGCGAAGCCGGCCTCGGCGCCGCCGAATTCACCGCCGCCGGGCCGGGTGACGAGGAACTGCTCGGGCGCGCCTCCCAGCCCGACGATGCGCAGCGCGTTGCCGTCGGCGAGCCGCAGCTCTCCCCGCGCCGGCAGGTCGTGGAAGGCGGCGAAGTTGCGCTCCAGCACCGCCACCGGCCGGCCTTCGTCTCCGGCTCGGAGGGCGCGGCCGGAGTCGGCGTAGACGCCGTCGATCGGCACCGGGGAGGCGCTCGGCGAGCCGATCACTTCGGCCGGTACCAGCAGCGGCTCCTCGCCGGGGCCCTTCACCTCGACCTGCGTCTGCAGGCGCAGCCTCTCCTCGGTCGCCTCGATCGAGCCGGCGGCGGGGATCCCCTCGACCAGCCGCGACAGCGAGCCCGCGGGGGCGGTCGTTCCCTCGGTCAGCGAGACCTCGAGGTCGTGCGCGTTCAGGGCCGCGAAGCTGGCGTCGTTGGACGCGACCCGCCACCGCTCCATGCTGCCGAGCCCGGCGTAGACGCCGGTGCCGATCGCGAGGACGATCCCGATCGCCAGGACGAGCGGCCAGCGGGCGCGCAGGTCGCGGAGGGACCACCGCAGCCAGAGACGGGGGCGCTTCATCTCACCAGTGCAGCTCGGCGATGTCCGCCGGCCCGCCGGGATTCGGGGCGTCGGAGACGATCCGGCCGCTGGAGAGCTCGATCACCCGGTGGGCGACGCGGGCGATCTCGCGGTTGTGGGTGACGATGAGGACGGCGGTTTCCTCGGTGTGCGACTGCTCGTGGAGCAGTTCGAGGATCTGCACCCCGGTGCGGAAGTCGAGCTCGCCGGTCGGCTCGTCGGCGAGCAGGATCGGGTTGCGGGTCGCCAGCGCCCGGGCGATCGCCACCCGCTGCTGCTCGCCGCCGGAGAGCTCGTGGGGGAAGTGCCCGCCCCGCCTGCCGAGCCCGACGCGGTCGAGCGTCTCCCGGGCGATGGCGCGGGCCTCGCCGTGGCCGCTCACGTCGGCGCCGAATTCGACGTTCTCCAGCGCGGTCAGCGCCGGGAACAGGTTGAAGGTCTGGAAGATGAAGCTGACCGTCTGGCGACGGAAGGCGAAGAGCTCGGCCCGCGAGGCGCGGCTGATGTCCTGCCCGTCGATCCGCACCTGTCCCTCGGTCGGCGAGTCGAGGGCGCCGATCATGTTCAGCAGCGTCGTCTTGCCGCTGCCCGACGGCCCGAGGACGACGGCGAACTCGCCGCGGTCGATCCGCAGGTCGACCTGCTCGAGCGCGGTCACGGTCACCTCGCCCATGTCGTAGCGGCGGGCGACCCCCGCGAGCTCGATCAGCGGCTCTTCCATCGCCACATATTCGAAGCATCTCGCCGCGAGGAAATCCGTAGAAAGTCCCTCATGCCGGTTCGGTGCGTCGCCTACATAGGATCGCGCCGGATGAACGCAGCCTCACTGTCCCGCCGCCTGCTCGCCGAGTTCCTCGGCTCCGCCTTCCTCGCCGCCACGGTCGTCGGCTCGGGGATCGCCGCCGCCCAGCTCTCGCCCGGCGACACCGGCCTCCAGCTCCTCGAGAACGCGGCGGCGACGGCGACGGGCCTGTTCACCTTCATCCTCATGTTCGGCCCGGTCTCGGGCGCCCACTTCAACCCGGTCGTCTCGCTGGTCGACGCCGCCTTCGGCGGGCTGCGCTGGCGCCACGCCTTCGCCTACATCCCCGCCCAGGTGGCCGGCTGCGTCGCCGGGGCGATCGCCGCCAACCTGATGTTCGACCTCACGGCGGTGAGCGTTGCGACCACCCATCGCGCCTCGCCGGCGCACCTGTTCGCCGAGGTGATCGCCACCCTCGGGCTGCTGCTGGTGATCTTCTCCCTGGCCCGCAGTCGCCGCGGCGAGCTGGCCCCGGCCGCCGTCGGCGCCTACATCGGTGCCGCCTACTTCTTCACCAGCTCGACCAGCTTCGCCAACCCGGCGATCGACGTCGGCCGCATGTTCTCCGACACCTTCGCCGGAATCGCCCCGGCCTCGGTGCCCGCCTTCGTCGCCGTGCAGCTCCTCGGCGGCGTGGTGGCGATCGCGGCGATCCGGGTCCTCTACCCGGACCTGACCCCCGAGGAGGCTGCCGAGGTCATGCTGCCCCATGAGGACAGATGACCGCGCGCCCGTCCAGCTCTCCGGCCCGCATCTTCTCGTAAGCCCTCGGCGCGTCGTCCAGGGAGAAGCGCTCGACGTGGGCGCGGATCCTGCCCTGCCGCGCCAGCTCCAGGCACTCCGCCAGCTCGATGGCGCTCCCCCAGTAGGGGATCGTCAGCTGCGCCTCGAACGGCAGCGTGCCGAAGGCGAACTCGAATTTCCCGCCGGCGAGGCCGACGATCGTCAGGTGGCTCTCGAACCTGGCGACGGCCGCGGCGAGGGCGATCGAGTCGTCGGAGCCGACCATGTCGACGACCAGCTCGCAGCCGCGGCCGCGGGTGATCTCGCCGATCGCCTCGGCCGCTCCCTCTCCCGCTTCGACCGTCTCGTCGGCACCGACCTCGCGGGCCAGCCGCAGCTTCTCGTCAGAGACGTCGACGGCGACGATCCGCGCCGGGCTCAGCGCCCGCAGGAT
>DASUQZ010000190.1:0-3018 GCA_036280335.1 Solirubrobacterales bacterium | reverse complement strand
CGGGCGACGAAGTAGACCGCCGCGCCGTCCGCGGCAACCCCGAGCACCCCTTCGATCCCCGGTTCGCCCGCGCCGATCGGGGTGAGGAGGCGGAGGCTTTCCTCCTCCAGGTCGTACTCGTAGAGGCCGCCATGGTCCTCGGGGGCGTCGGTGAGGCTCGTCTGGTCGAGGAAGAAGGCCTTCGAGCCGTCGGCGGAGATCGCGAGCAGGGTGGCGCTGCCGTCTCCGAGCGAGACCGTGCGGCGGCTGGCGTTGAGCTTCACGGTTCGCACGCCGCCTTCGCGCGCGTAGAGCTGCCCTCCGGCCGTCCAGAAGACCCGGGAGCCGTCGACCGAGACGACGCTGGAGTAGTCGCCTTCGCCGGCGCTGCCGGCCCGGGCTTCCGGGGCCGCTTCCCCACCGGGGAGGACGCTGACCAGCCGCACCCCCGCGGGCGACCATTCGTAGACGCTCCACGCGTTCGGGGGAGCCCCTTCCACGAGGGCGTCGTTGGCTTCGAAGACGATTCGGCCGAGGTCCGGCGTCGCCCCGCCGAACCTGACCAGATAGGAGTCCGGAAGGCGATTGGGCGGAGCGCCTTCGGTAAGCAGGCGGTAGCTGTCGCCGACGGAGCGCAGGTAGAGGCTCGCGTACTTCGGCGGCGCCTCCGGCACCAGCAGGGGTTCCTTCCATTCCAGCACGGCGGTCGAGAGGTCGCCGGAGAAGGCGCGGAACGGCGAGAATTCGAGCAGCCGCAGGGGGTCGGCGGCCGGCGGCGAGATCGCGTCGGTGGACCAGCCGTCGGGGCCTCGGGTGGAGATGTAGCTGGTGAAGAGTTCGGCGCCGACCGCGTCGGCAAAACTGGCGAGGGAGGAGTAGCCGATCGAGTCGCCGTCGATCGCGCTCTGCCCGAAAGCGCTCGCGAATTCGCCTTCGAATACCGGCCCCCCGACGTCGCCGCCGTTCTTGTCGGCGGGGGTGACCTGCTCGTAGGCCCGGCCATCCGGCAGTGGCGCGGAGGGAGAAGCCGCGGGGCCCGCGAACAGCGCCACGAGGACGATCGCGAGAGCGCTGAGCGGCTTCTTCCTCATCTCGGCCGCCGGGGACAGGGAACCGCGGTGGTGGCGCGGATCTGGCTGCCGTCGCGAAAGCGGAAGTCCGCCGCGAAGCGGAAGCCGCCCTGCGGACATCGCGCTGGCAGGCTCATGCCTTGGGGCCGGTAGGGAACCCGTCGCCCGCCGACCCGTCGGTAGTAGCGCAGGCCGGAAGGGCCGAGCGTCGTCCGCAGCGCCACCATCGTCGCTTCCGGCCCTTCCGGAGCGGTCGGGATCGCTTGGACGGGGGTGTCGAGGATCGAGCCGGAAGACCCCTCCGGAGTCACCACCTGGCTCTGCAGGACGATCGGGGCCAGCACGGGCATCCTGCCGTCGAAGTAGAGGAGCGTGGTCGTCCGTTCTTCGACCGGCCTGGCCATGAATGCCAGGACCCGGGCTCGCTCGCTGACCACCTGGGTCCCGAAGGGAACCCGGACCTGAGCGGAGCCGGTTCCGATCAACGATTCGCGCGGACAGCCGTCGGCGCCCAGCTCGAGGAGCTGTGAGGGGGAGCAGGTCTGGAGCCCGAGCTCGGAGGCGGCCAGGCCCATCCCCCGCGGCAGGCGCAGGGCGAAGTTGCTGAGCGGAGGAAGCGCCTCCCCCGGCGGCGGCCGGAGATGGAAGCCGACCGAAACCGCGGTCGCGGCGCCCAGTTGCTTGGGCCGGAGCTTTGCCTTCAGCGCCGCCTGAGGAGCCGCGGCGGCAGAAACGGCCGGAGCCACCAGCGCCAGTGCCGTTGCCAAAGTCAGCATCAACGCCGACGCTAGAACGGTCGTTCTACGCATCCCACCTGCCCGTCAAGGTCATCTTGACCGAGTACAGGCGGCGATTCACGGTTCCGGAGAGGGAGATCCCGCGGCTGCTCGCGCCCGCGTACCGACCCGTCCCGCTCAGGTTGGTGATCCTTCCGGTGTAGTAGGAAACCGCTCCGTCCACCCGGTACCTGGCGACACCCGTTCCGCTCAGGGTCCCGTGGGAGTTGCGGCCGTAGAAGCTGGCTTTGGCCTTCGAGCCGCTGACCATCCGGAGCTTGAAGGACACCTTGCCGTCGACGGTCCCGGTCGCGCGACCCTTTGCCGCCACCCGGTTCCCCTCCTTCTTGGTGATCTTCATCCGCAGGCGCTCTTCGAAGTTCCGGCTCGAGGCCTGGGCCGTTTCGTCGCCAGACGCCGGCGGCTCCGCATGCGCAGCCAGGTCGCCGATCGCGATCGAGGCAAGCGCGGGCACCGCTAATGCGGCGAGCATCGCCAGTAAGCGCGGCCTTCTTAGCGTGTCGAGTCCAGCGGCGAGCATTCCGTTCCTCTTTGAACACCCCTTATAGTCAAGAATACTCGGGTATTCAAATCGAGTAGCGGAATGCTCGCCGGCGCGGCGCGACGAGGCGGCGAAGGAATCGAACCTTCCAAGCGGTGGACTGCACCGCCCTGCTGGTTTTGAAGACCAGTCGGGCCACCAGACCCCTGCCGCCCCAGGGAAGACGAGCTTAGCCTGAGGTCCCGTTCCGAGGGAAGTGCCGGTCCCCCACGCGCCGCAGGCGTCGTTCGGCGTCGAGCTGTTCGAGTAGGGCCTGCGCATACTTGCGGCTGAGGCCGAAGGCATCGCGCACGGCAGCGATGCCGGTCGAGCCGTCGCGCTCGGCGAGGGCGACGATCAGCCGGGATACCTTCGCGTAGACGGAGGCCGCATAGACGACGTCGGCCTTGGCGCGCACCGCGGCGCCGGCCTTGGCCAGCTCGCCGAAAGCGCGCTCGACCCGCTTGCGCTCGGCGTCGAGGTCTCCGGCAAGTTGAGCGGCGCCACGGGGTCGCATGCCGTCCTTCTCCAGCTCGGCCAGGACCCGGAGGGCAAAGGCGCCGGGTTCGGCGGGGGCCGGCGCCGGAACTGGAGCGGTAGCGGGCTGCTTCCGCGGCTCCGGCGGCGCCCACCCCGGACCATGTCGTGGGGG
>DASUQZ010000189.1:0-3220 GCA_036280335.1 Solirubrobacterales bacterium | reverse complement strand
GCCGGCTTCCTCGCCGACAAGCACAAGCCCGGGCTGAAGATCTTCGACCGCTTCGGCCACCGGATCGACGAGGTCACCTTCCACCCCGCCTGGCACGAGTTGATGAAGATGCACGTCGAGAACGGCACCCACGCGCTGCCGTGGCGCCAGCCCGAGCCCGGCGCCCACGTCGCCCGCGCCGCCGCCTTCATGTGCCTGTCGCAGGCCGAGGCGGGAACCGGCTGCCCGATCTCGATGACCTACTCGGTGATCCCGGCGCTGCGCAAGCAGCCCGACGTCGCCGCGGTCTGGGAGCCGCGCTTCCAGTCGCTCGACTACGACCCGCGCCTCGTTCCCGCCGACGGGAAGGCCGGGGCGCTGTCGGGCATGGCGATGACCGAGAAGCAGGGCGGCTCCGACGTCCGCGCCAACACGACCACAGCGACGCCGCTGAACGGGGGCGGCCCTGGGGCGGAGTACGAGATCGTCGGCCACAAGTGGTTCTGCTCGGCGCCGATGTGCGACGCCTTCCTCGTCCTCGCCCAGACCGACGCCGGCATCTCCTGCTTCCTGATGCCGCGCTGGACCCCGGACGGCGAGCGCAACGCCTTCCACATCCAGCGGCTCAAGGACAAGCTCGGCAACCGCTCCAACGCCTCCAGCGAGGTCGAGTTCCGCGGCGCCTGGGCGCGGCTGATCGGCGAGGAGGGCCGCGGCGTCCCGACGATCATCGAGATGGTCAACCACACCCGCCTCGACTGCGTCCTCGGCGGCGCCACCGGGATGCGGGCGGGGGTCGCCCAGGCGATCCACCACGCCACCCACCGCTCGGTCTTCGGCCGCGAGCTCGCCGAGCAGCCGCTGATGCGCAACGTCCTCGCCGACCTCGCGGTGGAGTCGGAGGCGGCGACGATCTCGGCCCTGCGGCTGGCCCGCGCCTACGACGAAGCCCTTGCCGGCGACGAGGAAGCGCAGCAGCTGAAGCGGATCGCCAACGCCGTCCTCAAGTACTGGATCTGCAAGCGCGCCGTCGCCCACGCCGGCGAGGCGCTCGAGTGCCTCGGCGGCAACGGCTACGTCGAGGAGTCCGGGATGCCGCGCCTCTTCCGCGAGAGCCCGCTGAACTCGATCTGGGAGGGCTCCGGCAACGTCCAGTGCCTAGACGTCCTCCGCGCGATGGTCAAGAGCCCCGCCTCCCTCGAGGCCTTCTTCGCCGAGGTCGCCGAGGGCGCCGCCCACGAGCCCCGCCTCGCCTCCTTCACCGCCTCCCTGCGCGACGAGCTCCCCGGCGACCTGGAGACGATCGAGTCCCGCGCCCGCCGCGTCGTCGAGAAGATGGCCCTCGCCCTCCAGGCCTCCCTCCTCGTCCGCTACGGCGACGAAGCGGTGGCCGACGCCTTCTGCGCCTCCCGCCTCTCCGGCGACCAGGGCCAAGCCTTCGGCACCCTCCCCCCCGGCACCGACTTCGGCCGCATCATCGACAGGCACCGCCCGGCAATCTAACGCGACTAAAGCTCGTCATTCCTGGGCGCCATACTCGGCCCGATGACCCGCAGCTATAGGGAGGGGGTATTCGGGATAGCGGGCGCGGAGGGCAAGTTCTTGGCGTCACGATGTTGAGGATCTGCCCCACGATGACTGGTAGCGCGTACGCTATTGTGTACTCTCTGGCTATGGCAAAGACTGTTCCAGTCCGTGAGCTGCGCAGCAACCTGAGCAGCCTCCTCGACGACGTCAGTGATCGCCGCGATCACGTGCTCGTTACCCGCAACGGGACCCCCGCCGCAGCTCTGGTACCCATCGACGAGTACGAGGCACTGGAGGAGACCGCTGAGATTCTTTCCGACCCCGATGCCATGTCAGCGCTGGAGGCGGGGCTCGCCGAGATCGAGCGCGGTGAGACCGTCACGCTCGCGGAGCTTCGCAGCGAGCTGGCCGAGCGCCGACCGACCGCCAGCTGATCATTGGCTCGGCTGGTTCTGGCGCGGCGCGCCCGCCGAGACCTGCTCGAGCTTGGCTGGCCACTGATCGACGCGATCGAGAATGCGCTGGGGATGCTCGAGCGTGATCCCTTCGCCGGCTACGCGCTCCGGGGGAAGCTCCGCGGCCTGTACTCACTCAGGGTTGGCTCCTATCGCATCCTCTACCAGCTCACCGACGGTGGGAAAACTGTTCGCGTCGCAGCGATCCGGCACCGCTCCGTTTCCTACGCCAGCGATCCTCGGTGAGGGCTCAGCGTCCGGCGGTCTAGCTGCTGGCGTCGCGCAGGGCTCGGCCGACCTGCTCGATGGTGATCACGCCACTGAGGCGGCCTTCGGCGTCAACCGCCATCAAGGCGCCTAGGCGGCGCAGGTTCTGGTTGGCGAGAAGGGCGTCCAGGGGGGTGTCGTCGCGGACGAAGAGGCCGATGTCGTGGTCGACCAGGTCGGAGACCTGGGAGCCGGCCCGCTCGATCTCGGGGACCTCGTCGGCTTTGTCGCGCTCGATCAGCCCGAGGAAGCGGTGGGCCGCGTCGACGACCGGGAACCAGGGCCAGCGGTAGCGCAGGAAGTACTCGTCGAGGGCGCGCTCGACAGTGAGGTCGCCCGGAATCGCGACCGGCTCGCGGTCCATCACGTCGGCGACGCGGACGTCGCCGATGCGGCTGGTCAGCTGGGTCTGCATCGCCGCGCCGCGGGCCGAGCCGTTGATGACCATGCCGATCAGGGCCAGCCAGACTCCCCCGAAGGGATCGCCGCTGAAGGCCAGGGCGATCCCGAGGCCGATGAAGAGGTAGCCGAAGACGCGACCGAGGTTGGCGGCGAAGCGCGTGGCCGAGTTGCGGTTGCCCGAGATCCTCCAGGCGATCGCCCGGGCGACGCGGCCGCCGTCCATCGGGAAGGCGGGCAGCAGGTTGAAGACGAGGACGAGGAGGTTGATCGCCACCAGCCAGGCGACCAGGGCCATCAGGCCGGAGACGCCGGAGCCCGAGTCGAAGACCACCGCCTCCCAGAAGCCGGTCCATCCGGCAGCGAGCGTGCCGACCGCCGCCAGCACCACGGCGATCGCCAAAGTCACCGCCGGCCCCGCCAGCGCCACCTTCGCCTCGGTGCCGGCCGTGTCCGCTTCGCGGTCCATCCGCGCCATCCCGCCGAAGATCCAGAGCTGGATGCTGCTGATCCCGATCCCGTGCCGGAGCGCGACCATCGCATGGCCGAGCTCGTGGATCACGATCGAGGCGAAGAAGGCGATCGCGGTGGCG
>DASUQZ010000188.1:0-3810 GCA_036280335.1 Solirubrobacterales bacterium | reverse complement strand
TGTAACTGCCTGTCCACACTGGTTCGGCGCAGACGGAGTCTGTTTCTTTGTTTAGGAATTTGAAAGAGCCGATGTTGAGCGTTGCAGGCGTACCCCCCGTGAGTGTGCCGAAGGGCGTATTGTCGGTGTAGTAGATGCAGTGCTCTGTGTATGGGAAACCGAAAAAGGACCTGTGGGTAAGGATTGTGATTTCGGCTTCACTCCACGTCACCAGGCCGTTGCCGTTAGGGTTGTCCGGATCGCTTTGGAGTTCAAGGGTGCCAGGGTTTATAACCGTGATTGTGGTAGGCGGGCTGCAGTTAGGGATGGCGAACTGAGTCAGGGGAATAATGGGATTACCGGGTTCTCCCACCAAGCCTTCGAAAGATAATTCTTCGCACACAGTGTTCCCAAAGGCGGTTTTTATTAGTGGTCCATCCGTTTCAATCGCACTGTTTGCGGATGCACGGAGTTCTCCGACGTAGTACGTGCCCATCGGAGATGTGAGCGACGCTGCCGAGGCACTCCCGGCAAAGGCCATTGAAACGGCCACCGCCAAGATGGCGAGACCGAGGATCTTCAGATTCTTCATTTCTCTCTCCTTGTTGCGGGGCGCAGAGCGCCGTGTCAGCGATTCCTTATCTCAGGAGAGAGGAGTGAGCAAGAACATCAGAGTATTTAGCTCCACGTCTACCGCGCGCCCTCGAGGGTCGCCAGCGCCGCTTTCACCACGTGCTCCTCGTGCGGGATCGCTGCCTGCTCCAGGCGTTTGGAGTAGGGCATGTGGACGTCGGCGCCGGTGACGCGCTGGACGGGGGCGTCGAGGTAGTCGAAGGCCTGCTCGGTGATCAGCGTCGAGAGGTTGGCGCCGACGCCGCCGTGCGGCCAGCCCTCCTCGACGATCACGGCGCGGTTGGTCTTGCGGACCGACTCGAGGATCGTGTCGAGGTCGAGCGGGCGCAGGGTGCGCGGGTCGATCACCTCCACCTCGACGCCGTGGTCGTCGGCGAGCTGGTTCGCCGCCGCCTCGGCCACCTGGGCCATCTTCAGCACCCCGACGATCGTCACGTCGGAGCCCTCGCGCCGCACCGCCGCTTGGCCGAAGCGCAGCGGCTCGCCCCCATCGCCGTCGGGCACCTCGCCGCGCGTCCCGTAGAGGCTCTCGTGCTCGATGAAGATCACCGGGTTGTCGTCGCGGATCGCCGCCTTCAGCAGCGCCTTGCCGTCGGCCGGGGTGGAGGGGCAGGCGACCAGCAGCCCCGGCACCTGCAGGTAGAGCGCCTCGAAGCTGTGCGAGTGGGTGGGGCCGAGCTGGTGACCGCCGCCGCCCGGCATGCGGATCACCATCGGCACCTTGGCGGCGCCGTTGAACATGTAGGGGATCGCCGCGGCGTGGTTGACGATCTGGTCCAGCGCCAGCAGGCTGAAGTTGACGGTCATCAGCTCGACGATCGGCCGCAGCCCGTTCATCGCCGCGCCGACGCCGGTGCCGACGATCGTGTTCTCGGAGATCGGCGTGTCGCGGACGCGCCGCTCGCCGAACTCGTCGAGCAGCCCTTCGGTCACCTTGAACGCGCCCTGGAAGACGCCGACGTCCTCGCCCATCACGAAGACCGCCTCGTCGGCGCGCATCTCCTCGGCCATCGCGTCGCGCAGCGCTTCCCGCATCCGCAGCTGCGCCATCAGCCCTCCTCCCCCTGCGCTTCGGCCGCGCGGTCGGGGGATTCGATCCGCTCCTCTACGCCCTCCTGCACATCGCCCTCCGTCGCCGGGTTGGGTCGCTCGCCGTGCGTCGCCGGGTTGTGCCGCTCCTCTCCCGGCTGCCCCGCGTAGGCGGCACCGGCCTCGGCCAGCTCGCGGGCGGCGTCGGGCATGTGCTCCTCGTCCTCACCCCGGTGCGGCTCGGGGCTGCGCTCGTCGACCGCGTACCAGCCGCCCGGCTCGGTGTGGGCGTAGAGGCTTTCGTACATCGTGTCGAGCGGCGGCTCCGGCGATTCCTCGGCGAACTCGACCGCGGCTTCGACCGCGGCGTCGGCCGCCTCGCGCGCCTGCTGCACCTCGCGCTCGCCCAGCACGTCGGCCTCGACGCAGCGCCGCGCGAAGCTCTCGATCGGGTCTTTCTCCTGCCACTCCTCGACCTCCTCGCGCTCCCGGTAGACCTCCGGGTCGGCGGCGGAGTGGCCGCGGTAGCGATACGTGAACGCCTCCAGCAGGGTCGGCCGCTGCTCCTCGCGCGCCAGCCGCAGCCCCTCGGCGACCCCCTCGCGGACCTCGACCACGTCCATCCCGTCGATCCGCCGGCCGGGGATCCCGTATCCCTCCGCCTTCTTGGAGAGGTCGGTCTGGGCGGAGTGGCGCTCGACCGAGGTCCCCATCCCGTAGAGGTTGTTCTCGACCATGAAGAGGACCGGCAGCTTCCAGAGCGCCGCCAGGTTCATCGTCTCGCCGAAGTTGCCCGTGTTGGAGGCGCCGTCGCCGAACATGCAGACGGTGACCGCGTCTTCGCCCTTGTACTGGGAGGCGAGGGCGATGCCCGCTGCGATCGGCAGGTTGCCGCCGACGATCCCGTAGCCGCCCATGAAGCGCTTCTCGGCGTCGAAGATGTGCATCGAGCCGCCGCGGCCGCCGCTGGTCCCGTCGACGCGGCCGAACAGCTCGGCCATCACCCGCTTCGGCTCGGTGCCGCGGGCGATCGCGTGGCCGTGGGTGCGGTAGGTGCCGATCAGGAAGTCTTCGTCGCGCATCACCGAGGTGGTGCCGACGATCGTCGCCTCCTCGCCGATCGCCAGGTGCAGGAAGCCGCCGGCTTTGGCCCGCTGGTACTGCCGCCCCGCCTCCTCCTCGAAGCGGCGGATCAGCGCCATCCGGGCGAGCAGCTCGTAACAGGTGGCGGCGTCGGGCAGATCTGCCATCGAGTTCACATTAGATGACTACCCAGCGCGGCCCGGCGTGTCGCTTTTGTACGGCATAGCCGAACAAAGGCGACATCCCGAAGGCAGCTAACCGGCGCGCGCCGCCTCGACCGCTTCCTCGAGCCGATCGTCGCCCCAGAAGACCTCGTCGCCGACGACCACGCTCGGCACGCCTTCCACCCCGAGGTCGCCGGCGCGGTCGGTCGCCTCGCGCAGCGCGTCGTTGACGACCCGCGTTTCGACCGCTTTCAGAAGCGCCCGCGGGTGCATCTCGCAGGCGGCGCCCGCGATCGCGACGTTGTCGAAGTCGGTGAGGTCGCGGCCGGCGGCGAAGGCCTGGCGGAAGGCGGCGAGGGAGAAGGAGACGGTGCGGCCGGTCTGCTTGGCGAAGGTCGCCGCCCGCATCGCCACCAGCGTGTTGCCGGGCCACGGCTTCGGCCAGGCGAGCGGCGGCAACCCGTACTCGGCGGCGCGCCTCTCCACCTCCTCGATCCCTTCGGCGCGCGCCGGGGTTTCCGACCAGGAGCCGCGGTCGAAGCGGTGGAACAGGCCGCCGAGCAGGATCGGCTGCCACTCCGGCTGCTCCAGCTCGGCTTCGCCGAAGAGCCCGCTGATCCGCTCCGCCGAGAGATAGGCGTACGGAGAGCCGAGGTCGTAGTAGAAGGTCGTGCGCACGGTCGCAACATACGAGAAGGCTGGCGTGGCTGCCACTGCTGTGGCAAGCTTGGGCCGCAATGAGAGCGGGATCGAGAGCCTCGACGGCAGCGGCGATCGCAGCGGTGCTGCTCCTCTGCGCCACCGCGAGCGCAGCCGCCGCGACCTACACGGTCACCCGCACCGACGACCCGATCCCCGGTCCGTGCGAACCCGCGGACTGCTCTCTGCGGGAGGCGCTGACGGCCGCGAACGGCTCCCCTGC
>DASUQZ010000187.1:0-3099 GCA_036280335.1 Solirubrobacterales bacterium | reverse complement strand
GGTTGCCGCCGGCGCTGTCGCCGCCGACGGCGACGCGGGCCCGGTCGGCGCCGAGCCGCCCGGCGTTCTCGGTCGCCCAAACGTAGGCGGCCCAGGCGTCCTCGACGGCGGCCGGAAAGCGGTGCTCGGGGGCGAGGCGGTAGTCGATCGAGAGGACGTCAACCTCGGCCTGGGCGGCGAGGAAGCGAGCGGGGTCGTCGGCGGTCTCGAGGTCGCCGATCACCCAGCCGCCGCCGTGGTAGTGGACCAGCAGTGGTGCCGGGTCCTCGGCCTGACTGCGGAGGGGGGAGTAGAGGCGGGCGGGGATGGTGCCGGCGGGGCCGGGGATCTCGACCGGCTCGACGCGCCGCATCGGGATCGGCGGCCGGTTGGCGACGATCCGCGCTTCGTGCCGCCGTTCCCGCCGTGCCTCTTCGACGTCGGCGCCTTCGCTGAGGCTCTTGGTCCTCGCCAGCTCGGCGATCCGCAGCAGGGCGTGGATGTCGCTCGCCAGCGTCTGGCCGTCTACCTGCGGCGGCGCTCCGAAGATGCGCCGCTGCGCCCACGCGGGCAGCCCGCAGGCCGCCCTGAGGAAGCGGTGCTCGACGGCGGGCGGAAGCGAGGGAGCGCGGCCACACCGGCAGGCTATGAGCTTCGCCGTACGAAAGTCACACAACCCCGGTCGAATGCGGGAGTAGGGTCGCTGCATGGAGGCGGCGGTGAAGGCGGCGGCTGCGGTCGACGGGCACGGCCCGCGGCCGATCAGGGGGCTGCCGCCGGGGCCGCGGATGCACCGGGTGCTGCAGACGGCGATCTGGTCGCGCCAGGCGCAGTGGTTCCTCGAGCAGAGCCGCGCCCGCTACGGGCCGATGTTCTCGATCAAGATCGCCTACGAAGGCGACTGGGTCGTCCTCGCCGACCCGGAGCTCGTCAAACAGGTCTTCACCGGCGACCCGAAGGTCTTCCACGCCGGCGAGGGCAACCAGATCCTGCGGCCGATCCTCGGCGACAACTCGGTCCTCGTCCTCGACGAGAAGAAGCACATCGGCCAGCGCAAGCTGCTGCTGCCGCCCTTCCACGGCGAGCGGATGCAGGCCTACGGGGAGAAGATGACCGAGATCGCCGCCCGCGAGATCGAGAGCTGGCCGACCGGCGTGCCCTACAAGCTGCGGCCGCGGATGCAGGCGATCACGCTCGAGATCATCATCGAGACCGTCTTCGGCGTCCACGACGGCGAGCGGATGGAGCCGCTGCGCGAGGCGCTTCGGGACTTCCTCGACCTGACCACCAACCCGCGGGTGCTGCTGCCGGTGCTGATGGTCGGGCCGGACCGCGTCAACCTGATCCCCGCCTTCCGGCGCCGGGTCGAACGGGTCGACGCGCTGATCGCCCGCGAGATCGCCGAGCGGCGGCAGGCCGAGGACCTGGCCGAGCGGGAGGACGTGCTCTCGATGCTGCTCCTCGCCCGCCACGAGGACGGCAGCCCGATGAGCGACGCCGAGATCCGCGACGAGCTCCTCACCCTGCTGGTCGCCGGGCACGAGACGACGGCGACCGCGCTCTCCTGGGCGATGGAGCGGCTGACCCGCCATCCGGAGAAGCTGGAGCGCCTGCGCGGCGAGGTCGAGGCCGGCGAGGACGAGTACCTGACGGCGACGATCCAGGAGACGCTGCGCCTGCGCCCGGTGATCGTGATCGTCGCCCGCAAGCTGACCGAGCCGGTGGAGCTTGGCGGCTACGAGCTGCCGGCCGGGGCGGGCGTCACCCCCTGCATCCACCTGATCCACCGCGACCCGCAGATCTACCCCGAACCGGACCGTTTCCTCCCCGAGCGCTTCCTCGAGAACCCGCCCGGCACCTACACCTGGATTCCCTTCGGCGGCGGCGTCCGCCGCTGCCTCGGCGCCGCCTTCGCCCAGTTCGAGATGGCGGTCGTCCTCCGCGAGCTGGTCCGCCGCCGCGAGATCCAGCCGGCCGAGCCCGCCTCGGAGCGCCCCTTCCGCCGCGCGATCACCGAGACGCCCCGCCACGACGCCACCGTCGTCCTTTCCTGACAACGCGTTTTCGGCCCGCGGCCACGGGTAATGAGGCGGCAATGAAGCCCGGCAGCCGCGAGACGATCCCGACGATCTCCGAGGTGGTGCGCGAGGCGGCGGCGATCTGCGACCCGGAGGGGACCGACACCGCCGTCACCGGCCTCTTCGAGAGCTTCGAGGACGACGACCGGCCGACCACCGCCGCCGAGGATCTCCAGGGCGAGCTCCTCAGCACCGTCCGCGGCATCGACCCCGAAGGCGACAACCCCGCCGCGCTCGCCGCCGCCGCGGCCGCCGTCTGGCTCGCGACCAACCCCGGCCAGGCCGACAACGGCGACCACGTCCTCCGCGAGGGCACTCGCCTCGTCTTCGCGGCCGACCCGCCCGAGCCGCTCGCCGAATGGCTCGCGGCGCGGGGCGTCGACCTCTAAGAGCCCGGGCCGTAGGAGATCAGCTCGACCAGGCCGCCGTCGGGGTCGCGGTAGTAGACGCTGGTCCCGTCCCCCTGGGCGCCCCTGCGGGGGACCGGACCCTCGACGACCTGCACTCCGCGGTTGGTCAGGTGGATCACGGCGCTGTCGATGTTGCCCGGCCAGACGAAGCAGAGGTGGTCGGTCTGGAGCTCCCCCTGTTTCGCCGGCTCCTCCTGGACCTGGGCCTGGGCCTGTGGCGGCGGCGCCATGCGACGGAGCAGCGGTAGGAGGACGGCACCCAGGGCGTAGAGGACGGCGACCACGCCCATCAGCTGCGCGTCGACCTGGTGGCCGTTCTCGAGGATCTCCGCTATCCCCAGGACCGCCAGCAGCCAGAGGGCGGCGATGGTCCCGTACCGGACGGCGGGCACCCCGTCGCTGTCTCGCTGGTCGCTGCTCGTCAGCAGGAGCGAGGTGTGGCCGCAGGCGAAGGCGGCGATGAGGAGGCAGAACGCCCCCTCCGCGTCGCCGTCGCCCCCGGACCAGATCGCGACAGCGATGACGAGGAAGGCGAGGCCCGCGATCAGCACCGTGGTGTAGCCGAACAGCGAAAGCTGCGGTTGCCGCATCGAGAGGTGTGAGCCGGCGGCGGCGACGAGGCTGAGGAGGGC
>DASUQZ010000186.1:0-6211 GCA_036280335.1 Solirubrobacterales bacterium | reverse complement strand
TCTCCGCCGCCTCGTCCTCGGGCACGCGGGCGAATTCCTCGCGGCGGCTGTCGCAGTGGAAGACGCGCGACTCGACCTCGGGGTCGTGGGGGAAGTGGCGGTGGACGCCCGGTCCGGTGAGGACGAGGGCACGGCCGGTGTGGCGCTCGGGGTCCTCCGGGCGGCCGCGCTCTTCGACCTCGACCTGCCAGCGGTCGTGGCCCTCGGCGAGCGAGACCTCGGTCACCCGGCCGTCGTAGACGGTGACCCCGTTGCTCGCCCGCTCCAGCACCCAGCTGAGGTACTCGCCGTAGTCCTGGTGCAGGACCGAGGGCGAGCCGGAGTTGACCCAGGCGGCGTATTCGTGGCGTTCCATCGCGAACCGCTGCCACGTCAGCGGCAGCAGGGCGGCGTCGATCTCGTCGCCGAGGGCGCCGAACTGGCGGCTGCTCTGGTACGGGAAGCCGACGTCCTTGATCGGCGGGATCGCCAGCGGCTCCTCGCCCGAGGTCATCCCGTTGCGCCCGAGCCAGGAGGCGGCGGGCTCGGTTTTCTCGATCACCGTCATCGAGATCTCGCCGATCCCGAGCGTGTTGATCGTGTGCACCTTGGCGGCCAACGCGGCGGCCTTGGCGCCGGCGCCGACGATGAGGATGTCGCTCTCGCTCACGGTCCCCTCCTAGACGGGCGCCAGGGCCCGCGGCCCGGCCGGCTCCGTCTCTCTCGGTTCCGCGATCACCAGCCCCTTCTGGTCGGGGCTGAAGGAGATCGCGCTTTTGCGCGCCCGCTCGCCGTCGTTCTCGACCGCGCGCAGCTCGGTCGTCTCGAGGACGATCCGCAGCACCCGCTTCATCTCCATTTCCGCGTAGCTGGCGGCGAGGCAGCGGCGGGTGCCGCCGCCGAAGGGGATCCAGGTGTAGGTGCCGGGCTGTTTTCCGAGGAAGCGCTCCGGCAGGAAGCGGTGGGCTTCGGGGTAGTGGCGCTCGTCGCGGTGGATCAGGTGGATGCAGGGGGCGACCGTCGTCCCGGCCGGCAGCTCGTAGCCGCCGAGGCGCAGCGGCTCCAGCAGGTTGCGGACGACGACCGGGACCGGCGGGCGCAGCCGCAGCGTCTCCTTCACCACCGCGTCGAGGTAGTCCCCGCCTCCCCCCGCGAGGTCCGCCTGGAGCGCGTGGAGCTTGTCGGGGTTGCGCAGCAGCCGCTCGAAGGTCCAGGCGAGGGTGCTGGAGGTGGGGCCGTCGGAGAGCAGGGTGACGAGTTCGTCGCGCAGGTCCTGGTCGCTCATCAGCGAGCCGTCCTCGTATTCGGCCCGCACCAGCATCGAGACGACGCCGAGGGAGCCGCCCTCCGGTTCCGCCTTGCGCCGCCGCACCTCCTCCATCACCGCCTCCTCGACCGCCCCCATCGCCTCGCGGTAGCCGCGGCTGCGGGTCACCCAGCCGGGGCCGAAGGCGGCCAGCATCGCCAGGTTGCGCGGTTCGTTCATCCAGGTGGTCAGCAGCCGCAGGCGCTCGCGCAGCGGCTGCAGGCGCGGCGATTCGGAATCCGGGCCGAAGACCGCCCGCATGACGACGTCGAGGGTGATGTCCTGCATCCGCGGCCAGAGCGCGAACGGCTCCCCGACCGGCCAGCGGGCGATCTCCTGCCGCGCCACCGCCGCCATCATCTCGGCGTCCGCCTGCACCGCCTTGCCGTGGAAGGAGGGCAGCATCAGCTTGCGCCGGGTCATGTGTTCGGGTTCTTCCAGCAGCATCACCGAGCGCGGGCCGAGCAGCGGCCCCAGCAGCGGGTTGGCGGTGGCGACGCCGACCGCCTGCCCCGCGGTGAAGACCTTTTTCACGTCGTCGGGGTCGGCAAGGAGCACCCAGTCGCCGTAGTGGCGAATCCGCAGGGTGAAGGTGTCGCCGTAGCGGCGGTGGCACTTCTCCAGCCAGGGCAGCGGCCGCTGCGTCCAGCCGACCGCCTGCAGGGCCCGTGGCATCCGCGGTCCGGGCGGCAGCGCGCTCACGCCGCGTCCTTCCCGTTGCTCGCCGCGAGCTCGTCCATCAGCTCGTCCTCGAGCCGGCAGGTGGTCGCGATCAGCAGGTCGAAGAGGTCGGAGGAGAACTCGCGCGGCAGCTCGTGCTCGGCGCCGCGGGCGAGGTAGCGCTCGCGCACGACCTTGACCCGGTCGGGCTGCATCATCGGGATCCCGTGGGCGCTCTTGTAGACGGCGACTTCGCGGCAGATCTGCAGGCGCTCGCCGAGCAGCCGCGCGATCTCGTCGTCGATCACGTCGAGGCGGTCGCGAAAGGGCTGCAGGCCGTTGGCGCTCATCGCTCCCTGCCCCCGAGCAGGCCGCTGGCGAAGGCGTGGCTGCAGTCGGCCAGCTCCTCGAGCGCGTAGCCGCCCTCCTGGATCACGCAGACCGGCAGCCCGGAGCGCGCCAGCAGGCGGCCGATCTCGGCGAAGATCTCCGGCCGGAAGCTCCAGCCCCCGTGCGGGTCGCCGGCGACCGTGTCGTAGCCGAGCGAGACGACCAGGGCGCGGGCGATCTCCGAGAGGTCGTGGATCGAGTGCGCGACCTCGGCCAGGTAGGTGTCTTCATCGGGGCTCTCGGAGAAGGCGACGGCGCGTTCCCCGGGCAGCCGCGGCAGCGGCGTCCCCGGCGGCAGGTTGGTGACCGGGGCCGCGTGCAGCGAGTGCAGGGCGGCGATCGGCCCCATCCGCTCGACCAGCGCCGAGGTGCCGTTCGGGTAGTGGAGGTCGAGGTCGATGATCCCGATCGGCTTGAGGCCGCCGTCGCAAAGGCGGCGGACCGCCGCGCCGGCGTTGTTGAGGTAGCAGTAGCCGGCGTGGAAGGCAGGGCCGGCGTGGTGGCCGGGTGGCCGGCAGACCGCGTAGGTGAAGCGGGCCCCCTCGAGCAGCCGCTCGGCGGCGGTGATCGCGGTCCGAACCCCCTCCAGCGCCGCCGCGACCAGGGCCTTGTTGACCGGGATGTCGGGCTCGAGGCCGGGAGGCGCGAAGTCCGGCATCACCACCGGCTCGGAGCCCTCCAGCTCGGCCAGCGCCCGCAGGTACTCGGCCTCGTGCAGCATCTCGAGGATCTGGCGCACCTCCTCGTCGTCGGCGTCGGCCTCGACCGGCCTGACGCCGGCGTGACGGACCAGGCCCGCCCGCCGCTCGACCAGGCGCTGGTTGGAGTCCCGGCCCTCGATCAGCCGTTCCCCTTCCCGCACCCAGAAGGCGGCGTCGCCGCTGCCCTGGCGCTGCTCGACCATCAACAGCTCAGTCATCGAGCAGCCTCCGCATCCGCGGCCCGAGGTGCTCGAACCCGTTGCGCCTGTAGAAGGACTCGGTCGAGGCGATCGCCGCGAAGGTCTCCCGCGGCAGGCCGACCTCGAGTCGGCTCACCCCGCGGGCTCGCGCCTGGGACGCGACCGCCTCGACCAGTTCCGCCCCGACGCCGCGACTGCGCCAAGCCCCATCGACCCAGAGGTCCTGGATGGTCGCGTAGACGCCGGGAACGTGGATTGCCCGCTGCCAGCTGGCGCTCAAGACGCCGACGACCTCACCGTCGGCCTCCGCGATCAGCACCGAGCCCCCCGCTGGATCGTCCAGCAGGGCGCGGACCTCAGTTTCAAGCTCGTGGCGCTCGGGCCGGCGTCCGCCGAGCTCGAGCAGGAGCTCCTCGACGGCGGCGGCCACCGCCTTGACGTCGGCCTCCCCCGCCTCGCGAACCGTGACCCCGGTCGCCACCGGCTCGCTCACGCCGCCGCCTTCCGGGCCGCCGGCTCCAGCTCGACGCTCCAGGCGGCGCCGGGCTCGTCGGAGCCGGTGACCGCCCGGGCGATCGCCGCCATCGGCGCCCGCGCCTTCAGCAGGATCTCGTCGAACTCCTCCTCCGGGTCGGACTGCATGACGATCGCGCCGCCGGCGCCGATCGTCGTCCGGCCCGGCCGCATCACGATCGTGCGGATGACGATGTTGAGGTCGGTGCTGCCGTCGGCGCCGAAGTAGCCGATCGAGCCCGAGTAGACGCCGCGCGCCTCCTCCTCGAGGTCGTCGATGATCTCCATCGTCCGCTCCTTCGGGGCGCCGGTCATCGAGCCGCCGGGGAAGGTGGCGCGCACGCAGTCGACCGGGCTGTGCTCGTCGTCGAGCCGGCCGACGATGGTGGAGACCATCTGGTGCACGGTCGCGTAAGGCTCGACCACCATCAGGTCCGGCACCGTGACGCTCTCGACGTCGCAGACGACCCCGAGGTCGTTGCGCAACAGGTCGACGATCATCAGATGCTCGGCGTAGGTCTTCTCGTCCTCTTCGAGGTGCTTGACGCGCGCCTCGTCCTCGGCCGGGTCGTCGGTGCGGGAGATCGTTCCCTTGATCGGCCGCGCCATCACCTGCCGCTCGCGGTCGACCGAGAGGAAGCGCTCCGGTGAGGAGCTGACCACCGCGTACTCGCCGAAGCGCAGAAAGGCGGCGAACGGCGAGGGGTTGCTGCGGCGCAGCTGCCGGTAGAGCTCGAACGGCTCCGGGCTGGCGTCGGTCGAGAACTGGTCGGTGAGGCAGACCTCGTAGGACTCGCCGGCGAGCAGTTCGGCCTGGGATTTGGCGATGTCGGCGAGGTAGCGCTCCTGGCCGCGGCCCGACTGGAAGGCGACGTGGGCGCCCGGCTCGCTCGGCGGCGCCAGCGGCCGCTCGGCCGGCGGCTCGGCGATCGCGGCGGCGATCAGCTCCTCGGCGGCGTCGAGCCAGAGCTCCGCCTCGCGGTCCTCGCCGCGGCAGAGGGCGAAGACGTAGGTCTTGTTCTTCGTGTGGTCGACGGCGACGACCCGGTTGGCGAGCATCAGCGCCGCGTCGGGCATGTCGGAGCCGTGCACGTTGGGCGAGCCGCAGTCGGCCTTCAGCTCGTAGCCGAGGTAGCCGACGTAGCCGCCGACGAGGCCGCGGTCGACGCCCTCGGGCGGGTCGACCTTGATCCGCTCCAGCTCCTTCTGCAGGTAGTCGAAGATCGACTTGCGCTCGACCATCTCGATGCCGCCGCGGTCGACCGCGACCTCGCCGCTGTCGACGTCGTAGGTGACGAAGCAGCTGTCGGCGCCTGCGGTGGTGCCCATGTAGGAGCACTGGGCGAGCCAGGTCGGCGCGTCGGCGCTGTCGAGCCAGAAGGACGGGTCGTGCGCGGCGAAGAGCCTTTCGTAGACGTGCTCGGTGGGCGCCTGCCCCTCCAGGGTCCGCATCCGCAGCTCCATCTCGCCGGACCTCTCCTCGCGGGGAGCCGGCGCCTCGGCCCGGCGCGGCCGGGGGGTGATCGTCGCCCGGCCGGCGGGGCGGGCGGCGGAGCGCTTGTGCTGCGCCGCCAGGTCGAAGAAGTTCTCGGCGATCTTCAGCCCGTACTCGGTCGAGATCGACTCGGGGTGGAACTGGACCCCCCAGATCGGCCGCTTCGTGTGCTCGACCCCCATCACGACGCCGTCGTCGGCCCAGGCGACCACGTGGCCTTCGGGTCCGGGCGGGCTGGTGATCGCAAGCGAGTGGTAGCGGACGACCGAGAAGCCCTGCGGCACGCCCTTGAAGAGGCCCTTGCCTTCATGCATGACCCGGCTGAGGCGCCCGTGCATCGCCATCGGCGCCCGTTTGACGTCGCCCTCGAGGAGGTTGCCGATCCCCTGGTGGCCGAGGCAGATCCCGAAGACCGGGACTTCGCTGTGGCGGAGGATGTCGCGGCAGACGCCGAAGTCGTGCCAGCGGCTCGGGTGCCCGGGGCCGGGCGAGAGCACGATCGCGTCGAAGTCCATCCTTGTCAGGACCCGCCAGCTCACCGCGTCGTTGTTGACGACCATCGGCTCCTCCCCCGAGGCCGCGGCCAGCAGGTGGAAGACGTTGTAGGTGTAGGAATCGTGGTTGTCGACCAGCAGCGTTTTCACAATCAGGCTCCCTCTAGTCCCAGGCCCCGCAGGCCCTGCTCGAGCACCGGCTGCACGACCGCCTCGACCTCCGGTGCACGCTCGTCTTCTCGGTACCAGCGCGCGAAGTGGGAGAGGTACTTGGAGAGCGGCGCCACGTCGAACTCGTCGACGGCGCTGCGCAGGTGCACCCGGTAGTGCTCGGACTGGACAACGGCGAAGCGGTAGTCCGGGTCCTCGGCCGGACGCTCGCCCTGGATCTCCTTGGAGGCGTGGTGGGCCTGCGCGCACGCCAGGTCCCAGCCGAGGCTCCCTTTCCCCTCCCGTAGAAGCTTTTCGGTGCC
>DASUQZ010000185.1:0-2257 GCA_036280335.1 Solirubrobacterales bacterium | reverse complement strand
GGCCTCCTCGTTCCAGGCGGGGACGAAAACAAGCGTTCGCACGAGTTCGATTCTCCCATGTAGGCACTGAAATGCCCGGCCTGGCGCGATGGGGAGAGGATTGTGTTAGTAAATCCTCATGCCTTCCGCCGACCAGAGCCCGGCCGGGCCGCGGCCTGGCGCGCCGCGAATCGGCATGCGCCTCTGGCTGACCGCCGCCTTCGCGGCCGTCAGCCTGATCACCGCTGCGGCGATCTTCTTCTTCGGCGACAACCAGCAGGCGCTGGTCGCCGCGATCGGGATCGGCGTCCTCGCCGGCTTCCTGATCGCCGTCGCGATCTCCCACCGGGTTGTCGGGCTCGCGCGCGCCGCCGGGGAAATGGCGGGGGGCTCCTTCGACGCTCCGCTGAAAACCAGCGGGCCGGACGAGATCGGCGACCTCGCCCGGGCGCTCGACTCGATGCGCGCCTCGCTGAAGGAGAGCTTCGGGGTGCTCACCGCCGACCGCAACAAGCTCGCGGCGATCTTCGACGGCCTCACCGACGCGGTGATGGTCGTCGACTACGAAGGCCCGGTCCGCTTCTCCAACAAAGCCGCCTCGCGGATCCTCGACGACTCGGGGCAGCCGCCGGAACTGATCCTGCCCCAGCTCCATCGCGCGGCCGAGGTCGGCTTCTCCGCCCACCCGGCGCTGCGGCTCGGCGACCGCGCCTACGCGATGACCGCCCGCGCCCTGCCCGACGAGCGCGCGGTCCTCGCCGTGCTGCGCGACCGCACCGACGAGCTGCGCCGCGAGCTGGCCGAAGCCGACTTCGTCTCCAACGCCGCCCACGAGCTGCGCAACCCCCTCGCCGGCATCTCCGGCGCGATCGAGGTCCTGCAGAGCGGCGCCAAGAACGACCCCAAGGACCGCGACCACTTCCTCAAGCGGCTCGGCGAAGATGCCGAGCGGATGAACCGCCTCACCCAGTCGCTGCTGACCCTGGCGCGGGTCGAGTCCCGCGGCGCCCCGGAGGGCGAGCTGGTCGACGTGCCGCTGGCGATCCGCGACGTCGTCGCCGCCTGCGAGGTGCCCAAACACGTCGAGTTGGTCGTCGACGTCGAGTCGGAGCTGGCCGCCACCGGCGACCCGACCCTGCTGCGGCAGGTGATGATCGGCCTGCTCACCAACGCCTTCAAGAACACGCCGCCCCCCGGCACCGTTACCGTTCGCGGCCGCCATGACGGCGAGGGAGAGGTCATCTTGGAGGTCATCGACACCGGAACGGGCATTCCCGCGGCGGAGCTGGAGCGCGTCTTCGAGCGCTTCTACCGTCGCAGCGAGTCGCGCAAGCAGGAGGGCTTCGGCCTCGGCCTGGCGATCGCGCGGCGGATGGTCGACGTGATGGGCGGCCGCATCGGCGCCGAGTCGGTGGAGGGGGAGGGGAGCACCTTCTGGGTCCGCCTCCCGATCGCGAAACCGAGCCCCACCCCGGTCGCATGAGCAGCGGCCGCATCCTCATCGCCGACGACGAGCCCTCGGTTCGCGACTCGGTCGGGTACGCGCTGGCCCAGGAGGGGTTCGAGGTGACTCCCGCGGGCGACGGCGACGAGGCGGCCCAGCTGCTCGGCAACGGCGTCCCCTACGACCTGCTGATCCTCGACATCATGATGCCGGGGCCGAGCGGCCTCGACCTCTGCCGCGACGTCCGCTCGCGCAGCGCCGTCCCGATCATCCTCCTCACCGCCAAAGACGCCGAGGTCGACAAGGTGGTCGGCCTCGAGGTCGGTGCCGACGACTACGTCACCAAGCCGTTCTCGGTGCGCGAGCTGCTGGGCCGGGTGCGGGCGCAGCTGCGCCGCCGCGAACTCGACCGGGCGCCGCTCTCGCAGGCGGTGAAGATCGAGTCCGGCCCGGTCTCGATCGACCTCGTCCGCCACGTCGCCACCGTCCGCGGCGTCCCGGTCAACCTGACCCGCTCGGAGTTCCAGCTGCTGCGCCTGCTCGTCGCCCGGCCGGGGGAGGTGTTCTCGCGCGCGCAGATCATGGAGGAGCTGTGGCAGACCGAGTTCGACGGCGACGAGCGCGCCTGCGACGTCCACATCTCCAACCTGCGCCAGAAGGTCGAGCGCGACCCGCAGAAGCCCGAGCTCGTCCTGACGGTGCGGGGCGTCGGCTATAAGTACAACTCCGACGCGAACTAGGAAAGAGGTTCTATGCCACTGGTACCGATGGTCGTCGAGCAGACCGCTCGCGGCGAGCGCTCATTCGACATCTACAGCCGCCTGCTCGCGCAGC
>DASUQZ010000184.1:0-11166 GCA_036280335.1 Solirubrobacterales bacterium | reverse complement strand
CTGAATTCGGGCCCCTATGGGGGCTCTTTTTCAGCGTTCGCTGAATTCGGGCCCCCTGCGATTGCGTCAACCGCCTCCCGATCAGGTACGCGAACAGGACGCTCAGGGAGCCGATCACGGCCAGGACCAGCCGGGCGAAGCGCTCGTGCTCTCCTCCCGTCAGCTCGTACAACCCCGCCACGAACAGCGGCAGGCCCGGCGAGTAGTTGCTCGCGGGCTGCGTCGCCTCCGCTCCCACCGTGAAGCCCTCGCCCGCCTCGAGGTTCGCCGCGATCGCGGCGTACGCGGCCGCGTCGTAGACCGGCGGACGCCCGTCCCATGCCTCCGCGACCCGCAGTCCCAGCCCCAGCAGAAGGACCGCGACGAGCGCGGCCAGGCCGAGCCGGCCGCCGTTTCGCGCCGCCAGTCTGTTTTCCATCGGCCGGATTCAACTAGGACGGCCGGTCCCGCGCGCCGCCCGACCAACTAAGCTCCCGGCCTCATGCGAATCCTCATCCTCGGGGGCGATGGCTACCTGGGCTGGCCGACGGCGCTCCGCTTCTCGGCACGCGGCCACGAGGTCTCCGTCGTCGACAACTTCTCGCGGCGCCGCTGGCACACCGAACACGGCACCGCCTCGCTGACTCCGATCGCCGACCTGGACGAGCGGATCGCCGCCTGGCGCGAGGTCTCCGGCGAGCAGATCCGCAGCTACATCGGCGCCGTCGAGGACGGCGACTTCCTCGACGAGGTCGTCGCCGAGACCAGGCCCGAGGCGATCGTCCACTACGGCCAGCAGGCCTCGGCGCCGTTCTCGATGGTCTCGCGCGAGCGCGCGGTGGAAACCCAGCACGCGAACGTCATCGGCAACCTCAACCTGCTCTTCTCGATGCGCGACCACGTCCCCGACGCCCACCTGGTCAAGCTCGGGACGATGGGCGAGTACGGGCAGCCCAACATCGACATCGAGGAGGGCTACATCGAGATCGAGCACAAGGGCCGCAGGGACACCCTGCCCTACCCGAAGCTGCCGGGCTCGCTCTACCACTGCTCCAAGGTTCACGACTCGACCAACATCCACTTCGCCTGCCGCACCTGGGGCCTGCGCGCCACCGACCTCAACCAGGGCGTCGTCTACGGCATCGAGACCGACGAGACCGTCCAGGACGAGCGCCTGATCACCCGCTTCGACTACGACGAGCTGTTCGGCACGGTGCTCAACCGCTTCTGCCTGCAGGCGGTGATCGGCCACCCGCTGACCGTCTACGGGGCCGGCCACCAGACGCGCGGCTTCCTCAACATCCGCGACACCCTCGCCTGCGTCGAACTGGCTGCCCTGAACCCGGCCGAGCGCGGCGAGTTCCGCGTCTTCAACCAGTTCACTGAGCAGTTCTCGGTCCTCGAGCTGGCGGAGCTGGTCAAGCATGCCGGCGAACACCTCGGCTACAAGGTCGAGATCGACCACGTCGAGAACCCGCGGGTCGAGAAGGAAGAGCACTACTACAACGCGATCCACACCAAGCTGCTCGACCTCGGCCTGGAGCCGACCCTGCTGGGCGAGGAGCTGGTCGAGTCGATCATCCACGCGATCGAGCGCCACAAAGGCCGCGTGATCGACACCGCGATCGAGCCGAAGACCCGCTGGAACCCGGCGAAATCGCCGGCCGGCCAGGCGTAGCGGGCACCGTAGGACAGAGGCCGAACCGCTGGTACCATCGCCAGTTCCTATGCGCGCGGCGGACACCCTGATCGAATCGCTCAAGGCCGAGGGCGTCAAAGACGTCTTCGGGATCCCCGGCGGGGCCAACCTGCCGACCTACGACGCCCTCGTCGACGCGGACTTCCGCCACGTCCAGGTGCGCCACGAGCAGGGCGGCGGCCACGCCGCCGAGGGATACGCCAGGGCCTCGGGGCGCGTCGGCGTCGCCTTCGCCACCTCCGGGCCGGGCGCGACCAACCTCGTCACCGCGATCGCCGACGCGATGATGGACTCGACCCCGACCGTCTTCATCACCGGCCAGGTGCGGACCGAGCTGATCGGCACCGACGGCTTCCAGGAGGCCGACATCCTCGGCGCGACGATGCCCTTCGTGAAGCACTCCTTCGCGGTCACCGACCCGCGCCAGATCCCCGAGTACGTGCACCAGGCCTTCCACGTCGCCTCGACCGGGCGCCCCGGGCCGGTCCTGCTCGACGTCCCGCAGGATCTCTCGCGCGCCGACATCGACTACGAGCCGCGCACCGAGCCGGTCGAGCTGCCCGGCTACAAGCCCTCGACCGAGGGCAACATCAAGCAGATCCGCATCGCCGCGAAAGCTCTGGCCACGGCGCGGCGGCCGATCTTCTACACCGGCGGCGGCGTCATCAACGCCAACGCCAGCGAGGAGCTGCGCGAGCTCGCCGCCTCCGACCGCTTCCCGGTCACCTCGACCCTGATGGGCCTCGGCGCCTTCCCGGCCTCGAACGAGAACTTCCTCGGCATGCTGGGCATGCATGGCACCTGGGCCGCCAACCACGCGATGGACAAGGCCGACCTGATCGTCGCGATCGGCGCCCGCTTCGACGACCGCATCACCGGCAAACTCGACGAGTTCGCCCCGCACGCCAAGGTCATCCACATCGACATCGACCCGGCGGAGATCTCGAAGAACGTCGGCGCGCACATCCCGATCGTCGGCGACGTCAAGAAGGTGCTGCCGAAGCTGACCCGCGAGTACCGGGCGCTGCAGACCGACTCCTCCCGCCTCGACGAGTGGTGGACGACGCTGAACAGCTGGCGCAACGAGCACCCGCTCTACTACGACGAATCGAGTGACCAGGGCGGGGAGATCAAACCCCAGTTCATGATCCGCGCGATGCACCGCGCCACCCAGGGCGACGCGATCGTCACCTCCGACGTCGGGCAGCACCAGATGTGGGCGGCGCAGTACTACGGCTTCGACAAGCCCCGCCGCTGGATCAACTCCGGCGGCCTCGGGACGATGGGCTTCGGCCTGCCGAGCGCGATCGGCGCCAAAGTCGCCTGCCCGGGCGAGCAGGTCGTCTGCCTCGGCGGCGACGGCAGCCTGATCATGAACATCCAGGAGCTCGCGACCTGCGTCACCGAGAACATCCCGGTCAAGGTCTTCCTGATGAACAACGGCTACATGGGCATGGTCCGCCAGTGGCAGGAGCTGTTCTGGGACCGTCGCTACAGCTCCGTCGAGATGGGCGCCAGCCCCGACTGGGTGAAGCTGGCCGAGGCCTTCGGCGCCAAAGGGATGCGCTGCGAGAACTCCGCCGACCTCGAGGAGCAGATGGTCGCGGCGCTGGAGCACGACGGCCCGGTCCTGCTCGACGTCCGCGTCGCCCAGGAAGAGAACTGCTACCCGATGATCCCGCCGGGCAACGCCGCCCGCGACATGGTCGAGGCGCCGCGAAAGGCGGTGCGCTAATGGAGGCGGGCACCCCGCAGGCGGTCAAACTCGAGGACCTGCACGTCCCCGGCCAGCTCAGCGGCCGCAAGCACATCCTCTCGATCCTGGTCGAGAACAAACCGGGCGTGCTGGCGCGCGTCGCCGGCCTCTTCTCGCGGCGCGGCTTCAACATCGACACGCTCGCGGTCGGCCCGACCGACGACCCGACGGTCTCCCGGATCACCCTCACCCTCGACGGCGCCGTCCACCCGATCGACCAGGTGACGAAGCAGCTGCACAAGCTCGTCAACGTCCTGAAGATCCGCGACATGGAGCCGGAGGACACGGTCGCCCGCGAGATGGCGCTGTTCAAGGTCTCCTCGGCGGTCGAGAACCGCGCCGAGATCATCCAGTTCGCCGAGATCTTCCGGGCCAAAATCGTCGACGTGGCGCGGCGGACGATGACGATCGAGGTGACCGGCTCGGCCGACAAGATCGAGGCCTTCGAGCGGATGGTCCGTCCGCACGGGCTGGTCGAAATGGTCCGCACCGGCGAGATTGCGATTGCTAGAGGCCACGACTGAGGCTCTCCTCGGTGCCCTCGTCAGAGGCGCCGAACGGGGACGGCGCACCCTCGTAAGCGTCACCAGCGAGGTCGAGGTGGACGACCCGTGCGCGGTCGTGTTCGCCTCGCGGCTGGCGAGCGATCGCTGGTTCTGCTGGGAGCAGCCCGACCGCGGGTTCGCGCTGGCGGGGCTGGGGGTCGCGCACGAGGCGAGCTCCCGGGGGGAGAAGCGCTTCGAGGACGTGGCGGACGAGTGCCTGCGGATCACCGGCGACGCGGTGGTCGAGGAGCCGCGAGGGCTGCCGGCGGGGGCCGGCTCCGTCTGGCTCGGCGGCTTCGCCTTCGACCCCGACGGCGGCTCGACTCCCACCTGGTCCTCGCTGCCGCCCGCCTCGCTGGTCCTGCCCGAGCTCTCGATCTGCCGCAGCGGCGGCCGCTCGTTCCTCACCGTCAACGCGCTGGTGGCGCCGGGGGAGGACGTGGAGCGGCTGGGGGAGAGGCTGTCGTCGCGGCTCGCGGCGCCGCGGCTCGACACGCCGCTGCCGCTCCTCGATCCCCACCCGACCGGGCACGCCGGCATCCGCAGCGCCCGGTCGCCGCGCGAGTTCGAAGGCGCCGTCGAGGGCGCCACAAGCCGGATCGGCACCGGCGAGATGAGCAAGGTCGTGCTGGCCCGCGAGGTGATCGTCAGCGCCGCCGCCGCCCACGACCCGGCCGCCCTCTTCGGGGCGATGCGCGAGCAGTTTCCCGCCTGCTTCTGCTTCTGCTGCGGGACGCCCGAGGCCGCCTTCATCGGCGCCAGCCCCGAGCTCCTCGTCCGCCGCTCCGGTGCGGGCGTCTCCACCGTCGCCCTCGCCGGCTCGACCCGTCGCAGCTCCGACCCGGCGGTCGACGACCACCTCGGCGAGCAGCTGCTGCGCAGCGACAAGGACCGCCGCGAGCAGCGGATCGTCGCCGAGCGGATCGTCCGCGCCCTGCGCCCGCACGCGGTCTGGGTCGAGACCGCCGCCGAGCCGGAGATCGTCAAGGTGGCGAACATCCAGCACCTCGCGACCCCGATCGTCGCCCAGCTCGCCGAACCGCACTCGGCGATCGAGATGGCCGGCCTGCTGCACCCGACCCCCGCCGTGGGCGGCGAGCCCTGGCCCGCGGCCGCCGCCGCGATCGCCGACCTGGAGGGCATGGACCGCGGCTGGTACGCGGCCCCCGTCGGCTGGATGGACGCCACCGAGGACGGCGAATTCTGCGTCGCCCTGCGCAGCGCCCTCCTCCGCGACCGCGAGGCCCACCTCTTCGCCGGCGTCGGCGTCGTCGCCGGCTCCGACCCGGCCGCCGAGCTGGCCGAGACCGAGGTCAAGCTCGGAGCGCTGCTGCCGTTCCTTGCCGAGTAGTGCAGAATCTCTTGCGTGATCGCTCGCCTGGCAGGGGCAGTGCTCGTCGCGTGCGCGCTTATCGCGGCGCTCGGTGGAGCTGCCGCGGCTGAGGCGCCACCCGGGCCCCGGCTCGCGCTGCAGTGGCTGGGACCGTCTCGAGTGGAAATTCGGACCGTGGATGCGGCCGGGGGCGCGCCGCAGCGGGTCGCCGGAGGCGGTCGGCCGGATGCGCCGTTTCCCGTCCTCTTCTCCCCGCCGAGCTGGTCTGCCGACGGCAGCTCGATCGCCTTTGCCGGCAATGCGGGCACCGACTCCAAGCCGGGGGCGATCTACCTCGTCAACGCGGATGGGACGGGGCTGCGCAAAGTCCCCGGCACCTCAGGCGGGTTCAACCCGACCCTCTCGCCGGATGGCCGCAGCCTCGCTTTCTCCCGAGCGCGGGTGCGGTCGAGAAGGCTCCCCAACGGGGCGGAGAAGATCCTCTACCGCAGCTACTCGGTGTGGCTCCACGACCTGAGCACCGGCGCGGCTCGCCAGCTCACCCCCTGGCGCAACGGGAACCGCGACTACCCCTCCTCCTTCAGCCCCGACGGATCGACGCTGGCGATCTCACGCGAGCGGCAACGCGGCAAGAGCATCGCCTTCTCCAACCTCTCCGCTGTTGCGGTTCGGGTTGACGGCTCCGGGACGGCGCTCCTGGCCAGGAACGCCACCGAGCCGGTCTACTCGCCGGACGGGACCCGCCTGGCGCTGATCGTCGCCGGCAGGCGGAGGACCGTCAATAGTGGCGGCACGACCGTGAGGTACACCGAGACCGAGCTCGCGGTCGCCGGCGCAGACGGCTCGCAACTGACGAAGCTGACGAAGACGCCGGCGGTCGAGCTGCAGCCGAGCTGGGATCCCTCCGGCCATCGACTCGCCTACACCCACCTCCCGATCTTCCCCGTCGATACCTTGTTCGAGGGCGGGAACTCGATCATGCAGATCAACGCCGACGGCACCTGCCGCACCCGCGTTCTCTCCTCCCCCCGCGCCTTCGTCTACGGCGCTGTCTGGCAGCCGGGCCTCGGGCGCGGCGCCGGCCCGATCAGCTGTTGAGCGAAGCCTGAACGGCGGCCGCGAGGCGGCGGTGGGACTCGACGTTCTCTTGCCGGTCGGTCTTCACCTCGATCAGGCCGGTCCCGGCGGCCAGCGCTTCCGGCAGCTCGGTAAGCGACTCCAGGCGCCGGTGAGGAAGGTCGAAGAGCGCGGCGGCCTTGGCGACGTCGACGCCGCGGGGGGTGCCGAGGAGGGCCTCGAACTCTTCGTTCTCGAGGGCCGACTCCTGCGGCAGGAAGTGGAAGATGCCGCCGCCGTCGTTGTCGATGACGACGATGCGGACCGGGGTGGAGACGTCGCGCAGCGCGGCCAGGCCGCCGATGTCATGGAGGAAGCCGAGGTCGCCGGTGACGATCGTCGTCGGCCGGCCGCAGGCGTGGGCGGCGCCGATCCCCGAGGAGATCAGCCCATCGATGCCGTTGGCGCCGCGGTTGGAGAGGAAGGAGGCATCGGTGCTCGACGCAGGTAGAAAGGCCTCCTGGTCGCGGATCGGCATGCTGGAGCTGGTGTAGACGAGGTCGCCGTCGCGATGGGCGGTGCCGAGGGCCCTGTGGAGGGCCGGCTCGGTGATCTCGCCGCTCGCGGCCAGCGCCTCGTCGAGGGCTGCCTGCGCAGCCCGCTCGGCCTCGAGCCAGCGATCCGGCAGGGGGCGTTCCCGCCCCTCCAGTCCTTCCACTCGCGCCGCCCATCCCGAGGCCAGCTCGGTCGGGTCGGCGCGGAGGATCGCCGCCGCCTGGTTGGTCGGCTCGTTCCAGCCGCCATAGGGGTCGATGACGATCTGGTCGGCGCCGCTGGCCCCGATCCAGGCCCGCAGCGGCTTGCTGGTCGGCATCTCGCCGAAGCGGAGGATCAGGTCGGGAACGACCGAGCGGGCGAATTGCTCCTCGCGCAGCAGCAGGTCATAGGAGGCGATGACGTGGGAGCGGTCATGGGGGCCGCAGCGGACCTGCGAGGTCGGGTCGGCGAGGATCGGGAAGCCCGAGACCCGCGCCAGGTGGGCGAGCGGCTCGCGCAGCTCGGGGTCGAGCTGGCGTCCGGCGACGATCACGCCGGCGATCGCGTTGCCGATGTGGCGGGCGACCTCGTCGAGCAGGAAGGGCGAGGGCTCCAGGTCGATGTGCGTCACCGCGGTCAGCGGCCGGCCGTCGCGCCCGTCCAGTGCCAGGGGGTCGGTGGCGGTCACCGCCCCCTCGACCGGCACCGGCGCCAGCGGCTCGCGCCAGGGCAGGTTCAGGTGCACCGGCCCCGGCCGCGTCTCCCCCCGCGCCGCCGCGAGCGCCCGGCAGGCGACCGAGCGGTAGTGGAGGAGACCGCTGTCGTCCGCCTCGTGGGTGCCGACTTCGCAGAACCAGCGCACCGAGGAGCCGAAGCTCTTGATCTGGTCGATCGTCTGGCCCGCCCCGATCCCGCGCAGCTCCGGCGGGCGGTCGGCGCTCAGCACCAGCAGCGGAATCCCCGATTCGTCGGCCTCGACCACCGCCGGGTGGTAGTTGACGAGCGCCGTCCCCGAGGTGCAGAGCAGCGCCACCGGCTGCCCGCTCGCTTGCGCCGCCCCCAGCGCGAAGAAGCCGGCCGAGCGCTCGTCGACGATCACGCTCACCTCGATCTCGGGCTGCCGCCACAGCGCCAATGCCAGCGGCGTCGAGCGCGACCCCGGCGAGATCACCGCGCGTCGCAGGCCGCCCCGCGCGAGCTCCTCGGCGAAGGCGGAGGCGAGGGCCGTATTGGCGTTGGTGGTGTCCATGCGGGTGGTGTGTCGCTTTCTGGACCCCCCAGGGCACATAAAGCGACACGCAGGCTAGAGCCGGTGCTCCTCCAGTGCCTTCTCGTCGATCTCGATGCCAAGGCCGGGACCGGGGGGGAGGTGCAACATTCCGTCGCGCAGCTCGCACTCGACCGACGCGACCGTGGAAGCGAAGAGCCGCTGGGTGGCGAGGCCGTGGGCGAGGTGCAGTCGTTCGGGGTGCCCGGTCTCGGCGAGGCTGAGCGCGACCTGCGCTCCCGCCGCGATCCCCACCGGCCCATCGAGGGCGCTGGTGACGTAGGCGGGGAGGACGTCGGCGATCGCAAGGGCGGCTTCGGGACCGCCGACCTTGGAGAGCTTGATCCCGGTGTAGGCGCAGGCGCCCAGCGCCGCCGCCCGCTCCGCCTCGTCCAGGGTCGCGACGCTCTCATCGGCGGCCAGGGGGATCGAAGTCGTCTCGGCCAACTCAGCCATCGCCTCGAGCCCCGCCACCGGCTGCTCCGCCAGCTCGATCTCGAACGGCTCCAACGCGGCCAGCGTCGCCTTCGCCGCCTCCATATCCCAAGCTTCGTTCACGTCCACCCGAATCCGCGCCTCAGGCCCAAGCGCCTCCCGCACCGCCCGCACCTGCTCCACGTCCGAATCGCGAGTCCGCGCAAGATCGCCTATACGACGATCTCTCGCGGACTCGGCGCCGAGCTTCAGCTTGAACGTGGAGAACCCGTCCTCGGCCCACCTTTCCGCCTGGACGGCGACCTCGTTCGGAGGCCCGGCGACGAGCGTCGCGTTGCACGGAACCGCTTCGGTCGATCCCGTCACAGCCGCCGATCCCGCCGCCCTCCTACCCAGCAAATCCATTCGCGCCACCGCCACCGCACAGCGAGCCGGTGCGGACAGTCCCTCGTCCCGCCGGTGCTCCGCCCACTCCTCGAGTTCCTGCACCACCTCGGTCAACCTAACGCCCCCTCGCAACGCCAGCGGCACCGCTTCCCCCAAGCCCACAACCCCATCCTCGTCCCGAATCCGCAGCAGCACCATCTCGCGCCGCTGCAGCACGCCGCGCGCGGTCACGTACGGCTCCTCGAACGGGAGCGCGTAGGGGATGACTTCGACGGAGGCGATTCGCACGCCCCAAGCCTCTCAGGCCGAGATCAGCAGGCCCGCCGTGACCAGCAGGCTGAAGACGCCGAGCAGCGCGCCGGTCGCCGCCAGCACCCCGTTCAGGGCCGGGCCGTCGCGGCGCTCGGCCAGCGTCTTCGCGGGGCGGACCGCCAGCGGCGCCGCCAGCAGGCCGATCAGCGGCAGCATGCTCGAGTCGCCTGCCCAAAGGGCGACCGGCAGGGTGACGAACGCCCCGATGACGAGCGCCCGGTAGAGGTTGACCGCGGCCTCCCGCCCGATCCGCACCGCCAGCGTGTTCTTGCCGGCGCGGCGGTCGGTCTCGACGTCGCGCACGTTGTTGACGACGATGATCGCGGTGGCGAGGAAGCCGATCGAGATCGAGAGCCCCAGCGGCAGCGCGTCGAGCTCCTCCAGCTGCACGTAATAGGAGCCGTTGACCGCCACCAGGCCGAAGAAGAGGAAGACGAAGACCTCGCCGAAGCCGGCGTAGCCGTAGGGGCGGGGGCCGCCGGTGTAGAGGACGCCGGCGGCGATCGAGAGGACGCCGATCAGCAGGATCACCCACCCCGCGACGGCGGTCAGGTAGATGCCGCAGGCGACGGCCACGGCGAAGGCGATCCAGGTCGCCCTCATCACCCGCTGCGGCGTCACCATCCCGCTCGCCGTAACCCGCACCGGCCCGAGCCGGTCGGCGGTGTCGGCGCCGCGCTTGGCGTCGGAGTAGTCGTTGGCGAGGTTGGTGCCGATCTGGATGAAGATCGAGCCGACCAGCGCCGCGACGAAGGCGCCCCAGCGCGGCAGGTCCCCGTACCACTGCACCGCGGCCGCCGTCCCGACCAGGACCGGCGCGATCGCCGCCGGCAGCGTCCGCGGCCGCGCCGCCATCAGCCAGATCCTCATGCGCGCCGCGGGAACTTCGAGAACTCGGGGCTGCGCTTCTGCTTGAACGCCTCGCGCCCCTCGGCCGCCTCGTCTGAGCCGTAGAAGAGCAGGTTGGCGTCGTGGGCCAGCTGCTGGATCCCGGCGTAGCCGTCCTCGTGGGCGTTGAAGCTGGCCTTGACGAGGCGCAGCGCGAAGGGGGAGAGGGCGAGCATCTCCCGGCACCAGGCGACGGTCTCGCGCTCCAGGTCGGCGAGCGGGACGACGGTGTTGACGAGCCCCATCTCGCGCGCCTCCTCGGCGTCGTACTGGCGGCAGAGCATCCAGAACTCCTTCGCCTTCTTGGTCCCGACCAGGTCGCGCAGCAGCGAGGCGCCGTAGCCGCCGTCCCAGGAGCCGACGCGCGGCCCGGTCTGGCCGAAGACGGCGTTGTCGGCGGCGATCGTCAGGTCGCAGCAGAGGTGGAGGATGTGGCCGCCGCCGATCGCGTAGCCGGCGACCATCGCCACCAGCGGCTTCGGCAGCCGCCGCATCTGCACCTGGAGGTCGGTGACGTGGAAGCGGCCCAGCGAGGCGCCCTCGGGCACATAGCCGGTGTCGCCGCGGACGGTCTGGTCGCCGCCCGAGCAGAAGGCGCGCTCACCCGCCCCGGTCAGCACGATCACCCCGACCTCGCCGTCCTCGCGCGCCAGCTCCAGCGACTCGGAGATCTCGATCAGGGTCTGGGGCCGGAAGGCGTTGAGCACCTCGGGTCGGTCGATCGTCACCTTGGCGATGCCGTCCGCCTTCTCGTAGCGGATGTCCTCGTAGTCCCCCGCGCTCGTCCACTCGATCGGCGCGTAGAGGGTCTCCTCCGGCGGGGCGTCCTTGTGGCGCTTCGGCATGATGGGCAACGATATCCCGGTACCCATGAAGCTCGACAACTGGCTCTCGCAGAGATCGCAAAGCTGTCCCGAGCGCACCGCGCTGATGGCGGACGGCTCCGAGGTGACCTTCGCCGAGCTCGAGGCG
>DASUQZ010000183.1:0-8711 GCA_036280335.1 Solirubrobacterales bacterium | reverse complement strand
CTCGACCGACATGTGCTCGCTGGTCAACGCCAAGTCCGGCGGCTGCGCCGAGGACTGCGGCTTCTGCGCCCAGTCGCGCTACGCCGAGGCGGACACGCCGATGCACGCGATGATGGAGCCGGAGCAGATCCTCGAACACGCCAAAGCGGCCGAGGCGGCCGGCGCCCACCGCTTCTGCATGGTCACCCAGGGCCAGGGCCTCTCCAAACGGGACTTCCAGAAGATCCTCGAAGGCACCCGCCTGGTCGCCGAGCAGACCAACCTGAAGCGCTGCGCCTCGATCGGCCACATGTCCGCCGAGCGCGCCAAGGCGCTCAAGGAGGCCGGCGTCCAGCGCGTCCACCACAACGTCGAGTCGGCCCGCTCCTACTACCCCGAGGTCTCGACCACGGTCCGCTACGAGGGCCGGCTGCGGACGATCCAGGCGGTCAAGGAGGCTGGCCTGGAGACCTGCGTCGGCGGCATCCTCAACCTCGGCGAGACCGAGGAGCAGCGGGTCGAGATGGCCTTCGAGCTCTCCGAGATCAACCCCACCTCGGTGCCGATCAACCTCCTGATCCCCAAGGAGGGGACGAAATTCGGCGACCGCGAGGTGATGGACCCCTGGGAGGTCGTGAAGTGGATCGCGATCTTCCGGCTGATCATCCCCGGCGCGCTCTTCCGCCTCTGCGGCGGCCGCGTCGAGAACCTCGGCGAGCTCCACAAGCTGGCGGTCAAGGCTGGCCTCAACGGGGTGATGATGGGCAACTTCCTGACCACGCTCGGCGCCGAACCGGCCGAGGACCGGGCGATGTTCGAAGAGCTGGGCCTGAACGTCGCCCGCCAGCCCGACAACGGCGCCAACCCCCGCCCGGACAACCGCTCCGGCTGGCTGGAGGGCGAGACGCCAGCGACGCCGATGGACGAGCTGGTCGACAGCCAGGAGGAGGCGAACTTCTGGGACCCCTCCACCCAGCTGCGGGTGGTGAAGAAGGCCAAGAAGCCGCCTTCCTACCCACGGGCGGCGTGAGCGACGTCGCCGAGCGGCTAGAGGAGCTCCGCGACCGCGGGCTCTACCGACAACTCCGCCTCGTCGAGGGACCGCAGGGCACCAGCGTCACCCTCGACGGGCGCCCCGTCCTCCTGCTCTGCTCCAACAACTACCTGGGACTCGCCGAGCGCGCCGAGGTCCGGGAGGCGGCCGCGGCGGCGGCGATGCGCTGGGGGGCGGGCTCGGGTGCCTCGCGCCTGATCTCCGGGAACATGGAGCCGCACCGGCAGCTCGAGGCCGCCCTGGCGGGCTTCAAGGGCTACGAGGCGGCGCTGCTGTTCGGCTCCGGCTACCTCGCCAACACCGGCACGGTGGCGGCGCTGGCGGGACGCGGCGAGGTCGTCTTCTCCGACGAGCTCAACCACGCCAGCATCGTCGACGGCTGCCGGCTCTCCCGGGCCGAGACCTTCGTCTACCGGCACGCCGACGTCGAGCACCTCGCCTGGGGGCTGCGACAGGCGCAGGGCCGGCCGGCGCTGATCGTCACCGACGGCGTCTTCTCGATGGACGGCGACGTGGCGCCGCTGCCGGAGCTGCTGGAGCTGGCGCGCCGGCACGGAGCGCGGCTGATGGTCGACGAGGCGCACGCGACCGGGGCGGTCGGCCCCGGCGGGCGCGGCTCGGTCGCAGCCGCCGGCCTCGGCGGCGAGGTCGACATCGTGGTCGGGACGCTGGGAAAGGCGCTCGGCTCCTACGGCGCCTACGTCTGCGCGAACGCCGAGACGATCGACTTCCTCGTCAACACCGCCCGGCCCTTCATCTTCTCGACGGCGCCGCCGCCGCCGGCCCTTGCCGCCGCCGAGGCGGCGCTGCGAATCCTGGAAGCCGAGCCGGACCTGGTCCTGCGCCTGCAGGCGAACGCGACGATCCTCCGCACCGCCCTCGCCGGCGAGGGGCTCGAGGTGGGCCAGTCGGCGACGCAAGTGGTCCCGATCCAGGTCGGCGAGGCCGAGATGGCGATGGAGCTCTGCGAGGGGGCGCTGCGGCGCGGCGTCTTCGCCCAGGGGATCAGGCCCCCCACTGTCCCCGAGAGCTCCTCGCGCCTGCGGCTGACGGCGATGGCCACCCACACGGCGGATGAGCTGGTCCTGGCGGCGCGGGAAGTGGGGACGGCCGCGCGGGAGGCAGGGCTGCTCGCGTCCCATCCCCTCGCCGCCTGAGCCCGATGTCCCGCGGCATCTTCGTCACCGGCACCGGCACCGAAGTCGGCAAGACCGTCGTCGCGGCGGCGATCGCGAGGACGCTGGCCGCCGAAGGCAAGCGTGTCGCTGTCTTCAAGCCCGCAGTGACCGGCCTCGAAGAGGGGGTCGAGACCGACCACGCGCTGCTGCGCCGGGCCTCAGGCTCCGCTCAGAGCGACGAGGAGATCGCCCCCTATCGCTACGGCCCCCCGGCCTCCCCCCACCTCGCCGCGGCGATGGCGGGCGAGCAGATCGACCCCGAGCGGCTGCGGGCGGCGGCCCACGCCGCTGACGAGGGCGCCGACGCGATCGTCTGCGAGGGCGTCGGCGGCCTGCTGGTCCCGCTCTCGCCCGGCTACCTCGTCCGCGACCTCGTCGTCGATCTCGGCCATCCGCTCGTCGTCGCCGCCGGCCCCGGGCTGGGCACGATCAACCACACCCTCCTGACGATCGAATCCGCCAGCGCCGCCGGGCTCGACGTCGCCGCCGTCGTGCTGACGCCCTGGCCCGAGGAGCCAAGCGAGATCGAGAAGTCGAATCGCGAGACGATCGCCGCCCTGGCCGGCGTGGAGGTCCTGACCCTCCCCCACCTCGACCTCACCGACCCGGGCGACTGGCCGACCCTCAGGGTCTGACGATCACGTCGAGGTTGCCGTCGGCGAGCTCGACGGTGAAGCCGGCGGACTCGGCGATCGCGGCGGCGGCCTCGGGATCGGCGGGAGCTTTCCTCGCCTCCAGCAGCGCTCGCGCGACGTCGCCCCGCACCGCCTTCGCCATGTGCGAGATCGCCTTGCGCTCGCCGTTCTCCTCGCTGAAGGCGCGCACCGGCAGCAACGTCGCCCGCTTCGGCTTCCAGAAGGAGCTGTAGGCGCCGGAGCGCATGTCGACGATTAGCTCGCCCTCCTCGTCCGGCAGCGCCTCCGCCAGCGCCGGGCGCCAGTAGGCCGCCGGCGCCCCGATCCCCTCCAGGCGCGTCTTCGGCGGGAACTTGTAGTACGGAATCCGGTCATCCGGCCCTACGACTCCCCAGAGCGCGCTGGCGATCAGCACCCGGCGCCGTGCCTTGGCCGGCAGCTCCGGCAGCTCCAGCCGCTTGAAGAGGACGCCGGTGTAGACCTCGGCCGCCGGCGCCGCCGGCGCCTCGCGCAAGGCCGGATCGAAGGCGTCGAGCAGCTGCGCCCGCTTCCCGCCCAGCTCGGCGGCGAAGGCAAGCGAATCGAGACCGACCGGCTCCCCCGCCTCGGGGCGCGCCTTCCCTTCCGACGGCGGCAGCAGAACCAGCATCGGCGGGAGCTTAGGCGCGCGCCTCCTGCGCCTGCTCGCCGGCGAGCACCTCGCCGCCGGGGCTGGCCTCGGCAACGGCCGCCTCCGGGCTGGCCGTGTTCCGCGCCTTCGCGCGGATCGCAGTCGCGCCGACCAGGGCTCCCACCAGGACGACGAAGCCGGAGACCGTCATCGCGTGGCTGAGCGCGTAGACGAAGGCATCGGCCGCCGCGGCGGGACTCCGCTCCTGCGCGTCCTCGAGCCTCGAGCTGGCCAGGCTCTGGAAGATCGCCCCGGTGACGGCGATGCCGAGGCTGCCGCCGACCATGCGGAACATCGAGAGCACGCCGGAGGCGATCCCGGCTTTCTGCACCGGCACCGCGTTCATCGCCGCGCTCGTCATCGGCGACATCGTCATCGCGATCCCGATGCCGAGCAGCATGAACCCGGGCAGCAGGTCCCCGTAGCTCGAGTCGACCGCGATGCCGCTGAAGCTGAACAGCGAGGCGGCCACCAGCACCAGCCCGCCGGCGATCAGCCAGCGCGGGCCGAAGCGATCCGAGAGCCGGCCGGCGATCGGCGCCACGATCACGATCATCAGGGTCGAGGGCAGGAACCGGACCCCCGCCTCCAGGGGCGAGTAGCCGAGGATGTCCTGCATGTAGAGGGCGAGGAAGAAGAAGACGCCCAGCATCGCGAAGCTGATGATCAGCGCCACGACGACGGCGGCGAGGAAGTTGCGGTCGCTGAGCAGCTCGAACTGGACCATCGGCGCCTTGACCCGGTTCTCGACCCAGACGAAGGCCGGCAGCGCCACCGCCGCGGCGACGAACAGGCCGATGATCTCCGGCGAGCCCCAGCCCCAGGCGTTGCCCTCGACGAGGGCGAGGACGAGCGCGGTCAGCCCGGCGGTCAGCACCGCCACCCCGGCGTAGTCGACCTCGCGGCCGACGGAGGTGTCGCGCGACTCGCGCACGGCAAACAGGGTCGCCAGCACGGCGCCCACCGCGACCGGGATGTTGATGTAGAAGATCGACCGCCAGCCGACGTGCTCGGTGAGGAAGCCGCCCAGCACCGGCCCGACCGCCAGCGCCAGCGCCGAGACGCCCGCCCAGGTACCCATCGCCTTGCCGCGCTCATGCGGCGGGAAGGCGTCGGTGATGATCGAGAGCGTCCCCGGCATCATCAGCGCCGCGCCGATTCCCTGGACCACGCGGCTGACCACGAGCCAGGTCTGGTCGGGGGCGAAGCCCGCGGTCGCCGAGGAGAGGGCGAAGACGACGACGCCGATCAGGAAGGTCAGCCGCCGGCCGAAGATGTCGCCGAGCCGCCCGCCCGTCGCCAGCAGCACCGCGAAGGAGAGCGTGTAGCCGTTGATCGTCCACTCCAGCCCGCTCAGCGACGTGTCCAGGTCCTTCTGGATCGACGGCAGGGCGACGTTCACGATCGTGTTGTCGAGCATGATCATGAACAGCGCGAAGCACATCGCGCCGAGCGTCCACCACTTGCGGTTGTCGTCGGTGATCAGATGCCGGTAGCGGGTCAAGCGGGCCCACCTCCCTTCAGGTGGTCGTAGGTCTTGGCGAGGTCCTCGCGGTCGAGCAGCGCCTCGACGGCGGCGTCCAGCTTGCGTCGCTGGGCGGCGGTGAGGGTCGTCACGAAGGCCTCGATGCCGGTCATGCGGACGGTGACGAGGGTCGCGACCAGGTCCTTGCCCCTGGCCGTGATCTTCACCCGGCGGACGCGCCGGTCCTCGCGGTCCTCGACCCGGGTCGCCAGCTTCGCCCTGACCAGCGCGTCGACGGCGCGGCTCATCGAGGGAACCGAGACGCCGAAGAGCTCGGCCAGGTCGCTGACCTGCCAGGCCTCCGCCTCGCGGCCGAGGCCGCCGAGCTCGAGCAGGACCTTGCACTGGGTCATCGACAGCCCGGTCTCGTCGATCACCCGCAGCTGGTTGCCGCGGTCGTAGAGGAAGACGTGGTGCATCAGCGCGGTCAGCCGCGCCGCGGTGTCCTTCTCGGCAGACATGCTCCAAATAGTTGCACGGACGCAACCTTTCAGAACGGCAACATTTGCTCGTGTGATGCTTATCACTCGCCGCTGCCGCCGCTGCCGGGGCTAACGTGCGCCCATGCCGGTGGACCACGCGCAGCTCGATCGCGACTACGTCTGGCACCCCTTCACCCAGCAGCAGGGATGGAGCGAGGAAGAGCCGCTGGTGATCGAGCGCGGCGAGGGCTCCTACCTCTTCGACACCGAGGGACGGCGATACCTGGACGGGACCGCGGCGCTGTGGTGCAACGTCCACGGCCACCGCCACCCGGCGATCGACGCCGCCGTCCGCGAGCAGCTCGACCGCGTCGCGCACACGACGATGCTCGGCCTCACCCACCCCGGGGCGACGGAGCTGGCGGCCCGCCTGGTCGAGATCACCCCCGAGGGACTCTCCCGCGTCTTCTACTCCGACTCCGGCTCGACCGCCGCCGAGATCGCCCTGAAGATCGCCTTCCAGTACCAGCAGCAGCGCGGCGGCGAGCACGCCCGCCGCACCACCTTCGTCCGCCTGCGCGAGGCCTACCACGGCGACACGATCGGCTCGGTCTCGGTCGGCGGCATCGACCTCTTCCACTCGACCTACCGGCCGCTGCTCTTCGAGACCCACGTCGCCGAGCCGGGCGACACCGCCGACCTCGAGCGCGTGCTGGAGGCGCATGGCGAGGAAGTGGCGGCCGTGGTCGTCGAGCCCCTGGTCCAGGGGGCGGCCGGGATCCTGGTCCAGCCGCAGGGGTACCTGCGCGCCGCCCGCGAGCTCTGCGACCGCTACGGCGCGCTGCTGATCTGCGACGAGGTGGCGACCGGGTTCGGCCGCACCGGCACGATGTTCGCCTGCGAGCAGGAAGGCGTCTCCCCCGACCTGATGTGCCTGGCGAAGGGGATCACCGGCGGCTACCTGCCGCTGGCGGCGACGCTGGCCAGCGAGGAGATCTACGCGGGCTTCCTCGGCTCCTACGAGGAGTTCAAGACCTTCTTCCACGGCCACACCTACACCGGCAACCCGCTCGCCTGCGCCGCCGCCCTCGCCAACCTCGACGTCTTCGAGCGGGAGCGGACGATCGAGCGGCTGCAGCCGAAGATCGCCCTCTTCACCGAGCTGCTGGCCGAGATCGCCGCGACGCCCGAGGTCGCCGAGGTGCGCCAGAAGGGCGTCATGGTCGGGATCGACCTCGGCGACTGGGACGCGGCGCTGCGGATGGGCCACCGGGTCACGGTCGAGGCCCGCCGGCGGGGCGCCTTCATCCGTCCCCTCGGCAACACCGTCGTGCTGATGCCGCCGCTCTCGATCTCCGAGGGCGAGCTGCACGAGCTGGTCGAGATCGCCGCCGCCTCGATCGAGGCCGCCGTGGCCTCCGCGCCGGCCGCGCTCCCCCAGGCCGCCTAGCTTCCGCCCGAACCAATTCAGCGATCGCTGAGAATTGCTCCCTATGGGGGGTCGAATTCAGCGAGCGTCGATACTCGCTGTGATGGATCGGGAGGCACCCCGTAGTACGGGCATGGAGCAGACGCTCGTGGCTCAGGCAAAGGACGCGCCGCGCGAGGCCGATCTCGCCTTCGATCGCCTCTACCGCTCCAGCCGCGACGACGTCTACGCCTACGTCGCCGGCATGCTGCGCGACGAGGCCGCGGCCGAAGAAGTCACCGCCGCCGCCTTCGAGCGCGCCTACCGCAAGCGCAACCGCTTCGACCCGCAGCGCGGAGAGCCGCGCGCCTGGCTGTTCGGCATCGCCCGCAACGCGGCGCTCGACGAGCTGCGCCGCCGCGGTCGCCACACCGAGCTAGCCGCCGAGCCGGCGGACCTGGAGAGCTTCGGCTTCGAGGAAAGGACCGAGCACAGCGAGCGGCGCCTCGCCGTCTCCGCGGCGCTGGGGCGGCTCGAACCGCGCGAGCGCGAGCTGATCTCCCTCAAGTTCTTCGCCGGCCTGAGCAACGCCGAGATCGCCCGGGTGCTCGGCACCAGCGAGTCGAACGCCGGCACCAAGCTGCACCGAGCCATGACCAAGCTGAGGGAGGCCTGCGATGGAGCCGTCTAAAGAAGAGCAGCTGATCGAGGAGCTCCGCGCCCTGCGCCCCAGCCCCCATCCCGAGTTCGCCGCCGAGCTCGACAAGCGCGCCGCCGCGGGCTTCCCGCGGCGCTCGCTCCTGCCCCGGCTCTCCTTCTCCCTGCCGCGCCGGCCGTCGCGGCGCCTGCTGCTGCCGGCGGGTGGACTCGCGGTGATCGCGATCGGCATCGCCGGGGTGCTCGTCGCCACCAGCGAGAGCGAGAGGGAACCGACCGGAACCGAGGCCCTCGGCTTCCTGAACGGGTATTCGGCGTCTGAGGCCGCGCCGGAAGAGGTCGAAGAGAGCGCCGTCGAGCCTTCCCCCGAGATCGAGAAGTACCAGCGAGCGACGGAAGGAACCGCAGCGAGCGACGCGGTTGCCCCTCTCTACTTCGACGGCAGCGGTCGCTACGTCAAAGGCAATACCCAGCTTCGCAAACGCGCCGTCGAACGCTCGGCCCGGATCGTCCTCGGAGCCGATCCCGCCGACGTCGGCGAGGCCTCGGCCAAGGTCCTCGAAGTCGTGCACGCCTTCGACGGCGTCGTCATGCGCTCCTCCGCTCACCAGGGACCGGTCGGCGAGGCCGGAGCCCACTTCGAACTGCGGCTCCCGAGCGCAAGGCTCGGCGATGCCCTCGCCGCGCTTTCGGAGATCGGCGAACTCCGTTCGCGCTACGAGAACAGCCTCGACATCACCGCTCCCACCGTCAACGTCGGCGAACTCCTGCAGGACTCGAAGGCGCGAATCGACAGCCTGCTCGGCCAGCTCGAGGGGACGGAAACCGAAGCCGAGCGCGAAGCGGTGGAAGCCGAGCTGCGCCAGGAGCGACGTCACCGCGCCCGCCTCCGCGCGGACCTGCAGCGGCTGCGGCGCCACGCCGAGTTCTCGCGGGTCACGGTGCGGATCGATACCGAGGCCGCCGAGGACTCCTCCGGCAGCGCCTGGGGCGTCCCCCAGGCGCTCGACGACGCGGGCAAGGTCCTCGCGGTCGCCGCCGCGGTCGCCGTCGTCGCCCTGGCGATCCTCGGCCCGATCGCCCTGATCGCCCTCCTCGCCTGGCTCGCCCACCGGGCCTGGGTCCGCCGCGAGCGCCGCCGCGTCCTCAGCTGAGGGTTACGCTGCTCCGATGGAGGAGCGGC
>DASUQZ010000182.1:0-11000 GCA_036280335.1 Solirubrobacterales bacterium | reverse complement strand
ATCAACCGACCCACCATGAGTAGAAGCCCGGTTCCGCGGGCACCAGCGAGCTGCTTCCTCGACCGATTCACTATGACGCCGAGCGTAGTTCCGCAACGACGCGCTCGACCGTCACTAGTCACCCTCGTGACTCGACTGATCCGCAGGCAGGCTGACCATCTTCTGCCTTACCTGAGCGGCCTTGATCTTGGCCCTGGCCTCCGCGGAGAGGGAAACAACGTGGATCTCGATGCCGTTGGCCTTCAAGGTCTCGGCGCGCCAACCTGACACCGAAGCGGCTGCGACCTCGTCGGCGAAGGCGAGGATCAGGCGAGCGTTCGGGCGGGTCTCGCGAATCGCCAAGAGCTTCAACGCATCGGTCGAGACCTTGTGTCGCTGGCCACCCTTCAGCTTGCCGATATGGGCGAAAACCTCGGCGAAGGCCGACTCGTCGGCGGCGACCCCGTCGGGCCGGACATGGGCGGCGCCGACGGGGAGCGTCACACCCTGGGTAAACGGGACTCCGATCGCCTTGCTCAGAGCGGTGAGGATCGTCGCCTCCGCGGCGATCTGCACGCTGGAGTCGCTTGCGTGTTTCGGCATCGCTAAGACGGTATCGGCGCCACAGTCCTCTCTGGTCGTCGCCGTTCTGTCCGAACCGCACAAGTGGTCCGAGGGTCGGTGCGCATTCCCTGAACTAACCCTGCGCCTCGCCTTGGCCTCCGTCCAGGAGATCGGCGAAGTCCAGGTTTCCGCGGGCCACGAGCACATTGACCAGATCGCGCGCTTTCGACATCGCCTGGCCTCCGCTGACAAATCCCTCGCGCAAAATCGCCTCAATCCGCTCTCGCGATCCGACGACAAACCAATCTCGGGCGGCCCGTTCGACCATCAGCCGCAGAATCTCGATCCGCTCCATGACGCTCTGACCGGCTAGCTGGGCTAACCGCTCAGCAATCACATGGTCTGGATGCGGATGACAGCCAGCTTCGAGGGCTCGTCGCAGAAAATCCAGAGACCAATCGGTGTCGAACTCACCCGAGGAGAACCACCAAGCAAATCCAGCCAGCTCATCAGCATCCGCCCCGCCTTCGACCGCCGTCAAACGGCGCTCCACGAGTGCTTTCAATCGGGCTTCGCCGTCCTCCCCCAGCGGCGCCAGCGCCTCCATGCTCGTGCCGAGTATTGAGATCGCCTGGGACCGGCGTTCGATTGACGCCCTCTCATAGAACTGAGTGAGCAGGGAATCTGTACCGAAGTCGATCGAACCCGAGAGGTAGTACGACACCAGATGCGCCACGAGCGCCTCGTCGGGATCATTAAGCCGCTCCTCGGACTTCTCAGTGCTGATTTCTTCTATCGCCCGGCGATAGTTGGCCTCCAATACCCCAAGCAACTTCTCGTGAGCGCGATGCCTCATTACGAAGCTCTCCCAAGCCGCGCGCCAAAGCCCCTCATCCTCGATCAGGAAGATCGCCGGCACATGTGCCCTTGCCCACGCCTCGTCGCAGAACATCAGCGTCCCGAAGCGCCAACCGAAGATAGAACGCACCGCGCGCGACGGCTCCTGTTCGGGATCGAGACGTTCCTCGAGCAGGGTCGCCGTATCCGAATCAAGCCTCCCCTCTCCACTTTCGTCCGCTTCACGTTTCCGAGCCGCAAGCGCAATCACCACACGCATGGCGGTACAGCGAACGGAATTAAAGGCCACGGATTCTGGTTCCCGACTGGCCTCCCGCTCATCCTTGAGCGAAGGATCAGGACGCTCAACGTAGTCACGGGCGATCTCCGACACGGTGTCGAAGAGGTCGAGGTCGATCTTGTTTCCGGCCTTGCTGTCGAGTCCATGAAGAAACAGTTGTAGGGCCTGTTGCCAGCCCCACGACCATCCGGGATCGGCGTCCGCCGATACCTGATCCTGCCACCCGGCATCCCCGGGCCGCTCGCCAATGGCTGCAATCAGATCGAGAACCGGACGCCAGTTAAAGTCTCGACCAGCCTCGAGTGCAATTTCCAAGCCGCGCAGCAACCTTCTGATGTAGGTGGGATCGACATCGACGAAGTTCGGTGCCGCAGTTGCAAAGGTCGCGGGCTTATCTTTGACTACGCCCTCCAGCACTGCCGCAAGACCCTCGGGGCTAGGGGCATCGAATCCATCTTCGGGCTTCCAGGTCCGCAGGTAATCGAGGAGCGCATCCATCCCCATTCCTTGTATGTCCTCCGACGTGAGGGGGGAACGTGACCCGACGAAGCGAGCTTGGGTAATCGCAACCTCCTTCGCGTCGACCGGACCGAACTCCCCTTCCAACTCCTTTCGCCTTGCGATCCAATCCTCGGGCAGCTGATCCCCGAGTGCGCTCAGCATGTGCAGTTGCCAGAAGCTCTGTCGCTTGGGATGCTCGGCGTGCTGCCGAGGCTCGTCGATCCACTCGAGCAGTTGGGCTTGGTCCGCAACATGTAGATGGCCAAACCCAGCCTCGGCAAGCATCGTGTACTCGCGCCGACAGGTGCCATCCTCAAGAAGCTCCCGGTCTAAGAGATGCGATCTCGCCACCTCGGTCACGGCGTGCTGGCTCAGGAGATCCAATGCGATACGTCGCGTGATCTCCAAATTCGGCCGCTCCAGCGCGGTAACGACCTCGCCAACGTCTGTGCCCGCCTCCACTAGCGACCTTGCCGCATCTCGTGCGCCGCTAACAAGATGATCCCGGTCGTTCCGCATCCGCTCGCTGCGAATGTCGGGGCGCCAAGACTGCGAGTACTCCAGGCTACGGCCGCCCTCGGCCCCAGCCTGCTCGGCCACGAGGTCCACGAGCAGATCGAGGCCGGCAAGACCAACTGCGGGAAAGATCCGCTCTACGAGCCAGACCACCTCTTCTCCGTCAACTGCATCTACACCCTGCGTGCCCGCGCTCGTCACCAAGGGCCGAACCAGGGCCAAGCCCTCCTCGACCGCACCCCAATCCACGAAACGGACGATGAGGTCGCGGGCCTTGAACGGCAGACGCCAATGGACCGGGTTCTCCAGCCACTGCCCGATTTGCTCCACAAGCGCGACCGCGTCGCTCACCTCCATCTGGAGGGCCGCCTCCGCTAATGACTCTTGGGCCTCTGGGTTGCTCGTCTCAAGACCCCGACCGATCTCGATTACGTCCCTGGGCGCCTCGGCGGCAACGCGAGCAAGAAAACGACCCGGCGGCCATCGCGGGTAGACGTACATGCCCTCCTCGTTTGCGACGAGGGGAGTTGGATTGTCGAACGCGCCGTCATCTCGCAGCGGTCCCAGCCACTCGACTCCCGCCAGGGCATAAAACCGATCGAGGGCCACGGTCGAGTGCAGCATCGTGTCGCGGTAGGCCCGGATGTCAGGGGGCCCTTTTGCCAACTGTTCGATCCGCGGCAGGTTCTCGGCGTAGTTCGCCTCAATCCGCTGCGTCACCGCGTGGAGGACGGCTTCTCCGAGTTCCCAATAGTCCTCGAACTCTCGGTCAACCGGCCGGGGCGCGACGAGCCCGCGGCGATGCGCAAGCTCGGCCGGCTTTCGAGAAAAGGTCTTCCAGGATCGCCGCAGCGGGTCGTCAGCAGAAACGCGTAGGGCATCGCAGACAGCGCCGATCATTCTGGCCTGACGATCTGCCGTTCCTTTCTCCGGCCAGTCCTCGGGGGGGACCATCGGCTCGAGTGCGCCCAAAAGGCCGCTGTTCAGCTCGCGTAGGAGGTGGGCCACCAAATGGGTCTGCGATTCAAGTGGGGGCTCCTGCGCCATGAGCCTGCACGCATCGGCGAAGTAGCTCGCAGGCGCACCGCCGACGAGCCGCAGGCGGCGCAGGATTTCGCGCTGACGAGGGGTCTCCGGCATTGAGTCGGACGTCACCGACCTGTTGTAACGATCGACTCGGCGCACATGGCATCGGCACGCGTGAGATGGTGCCCAAACTGCGTGCCGACCCGCCCGTGTGCGCGGGCCTGACGCTACCCTTCTGGCGATGGCTTCCACCGCAAGGAAAAGCATCGAGATAGAGGCCGACCTCCTGGAGCGCGCGCAGCGCGCTGCGCGCGCTCGGGGGGTCGACGTTCCCGAGCTGGTGCGTGACGCGCTGGAGCACGAGTTGGCCGGCGCTGGGAGCGAGAGCCTTTCGAGAGCGAAAGATGAAGGGGAGCAGCCGCCGCTGACCTGCATCGGCGCGTTCAGCTCCGGTCGCGGCGACCTCAGCAGGCTCGCCGCCGAAGACGTCTTCGAGCCCCGGCCATCGCGCTAGTCCTCGACACGGCGGTCCTCGTCGGCGCCTTCGACCGCGACGACGAGGCGCATGAGCGCTGCGCGAAGCTGCTCGCCGAGACGACGCGCGAGCGGCGTGTCGTCCCCGCCCCGGTCCTGGTCGAGGTCGACCACCTGCTCGGCTCCTACACCCGCGAGGGCTCCTTCGGCGCGGTGCTCGACCAGGTTCGAAGCGGCGCGCTGGTCATTGAGGATCTGGTAGCCCAAGACTACGAGCGGATGGACGAGTTGCTGCGCGCCTACGGCGATCTGAAGGTGGGCTTCGTCGACTGCGCGGTTCTCGCCGTGGTGGAGCGGCTCGGCGAGCCGAAGCTCGCGACGCTCGACCATCGCCACTTCGGCGTTATGCGGCCTCGTCACGTCGAGGCCCTGCAGCTCCTGCCCGCCTGAGCTGGACCATCCCGGTCGATCGCGGGCAATCCCGGCGCTATCTGCCACTCAAGTGGCAGATAGGCGGAGCTGAGAGGACTAAAGCGCCGCTGAACCGGCGTCAAGCAGCCGGTTTGCAGCGATTCAAGAAGCCCGGAACGAGACTCGAACTCGTGACCCCTTCCTTACCATGGAAGTGCTCTACCAACTGAGCTATCCGGGCAGGCTTTGTCGATGTTAGAGCCTGTCGGCGGGATCGGTCCTCAGGGGTCGAAATTGCTCAAGGCAATGGGGTTCCTTCCGGGGCGGCGAGCTTCCATTCGCCGGCCTCAAGGGCGACCGGCATCGAGTAGTCCAGGTCCTGCGCGCCGTGGTAGAGCAGGAAGCCCCGCTCGCCCTGCACGCGCAGGGAGCCGACGTCGACGTTCGCTGCCGCGCGCAGACCGGCGGCGCCTGCCCCGCTGGTGAGGGCCCGGAGGGTGTCCGGGCATCCCTCGATCTGCCTCTCCTCGCCGTAGGCCGAGGAGAACTGTTCGATCGCGGCGATCACCTCCGCGGCCAGGTAGGAGCAGGCGTCCTCCCAGCGGCCGGCCGCTCGCGCATCGAGGTAGGCATGGAGGACCGCGGCGGCGCCGGCGAGCTGCGAGGCTTCCCCCTCGGCGCCGAATTCCTGGATCGAGTTGTCCCCGCCCTTGCGCTGGAACTGGGCAGCCCCGCCTCCGGAGTCGCTGTGATCGACCGGCGGCGCCGGGGCCGACGCGTCGGGTCCCCCCCGCTCGGCCTCCGCCCGCTCCCCGCTGGGCTGGCGGCGACGCTCCTTCTCGATCTCCTCCGCCCGCCGCTGCACCTGCCCGGCGGCCTCGGAGCCCGGCGCCGACTCGGCGGTCGGGGCGGACGTGGACGTCTCGCCGCCGTCGCCCCCGCCGCAGGCGGCCAACGCCGCGGCGACCAGCAACATCGAGAGGGCTGTCAGCGCCTTACCTTGCACGTTTCCGTCAGGGTCGAGGATACGTCGGTTCCGCCGCTGAACGCGAAGCTCGTCTTGGCGAGGCGGAAGATCGCGAGGCCGACGCCCTTGGGAGTCGGGCAGGACGCGCTGAGGAAGCTGCGGCGTTTGCCCCGATGGGCGTACTTGCGGGAGAGCCGCATCTCGACTTCGGTGAGATTGCCCCAGGCACGGAGGTTGGCGGGCAGCCTCGCCCGCAGGGTCGTCCCGTAGGCCCCGCGCTTCGTCCTGCTGATCGCGAACGGGATGACGAACGAGTTGGCGAAGGGGAAGCTGGAGTAGAGCTGGCCGTAGAGAACCGGCTTCCCCTTCTCGACGCCGTTGAAGACCAGCATCTTCCCTTTGGCGACGTAGCGTTCCTGCCCTTCGAGGCCGACCAGGGCGGAGAAGCTGCCGGTGCCGACCAGCGACGCCCGGCAGTTGGCGAGCGCGCGCGAGGTGGAGGCGGGCTGGATCCTCCGGTAGGGGCAGGCTGGCAATCCGGTCGCGTCGAGGATGCCGTTGCGGTTGATCTCGATCCCGATCGTCTTCAGCTTCGGCGGCTCGCTGCCGTCGGTGGAGCTGATCTTCCAGCCGACCGAGACGGCGACCGGCGCCCGTCGATCGCGCGGCAGCTTCTTCGGGGCGAGCTTGGCGGACACGCTCAGGAGCATGTTGCCGACTTGCTGCGTTTCGCCCTGAGACGCATGCGCGATCGCGGTCGGGCGGGCGGGGACCGACGCCGGCTGATCGGCCGGCGCCGCGGATTCGACCTCGGCCTCCACCGATCCCCCCTGCCCCGGCAGCTTCGAGGCGGTCGGCAGCGGCGGCGCCGTGGTCGCCGCACCGGGCGGATAGGCGTAGACGGAGGACCCGTCGGTGTTGCCCGAGGTGACGTAGACGCGGCCCTGGGTGGCGGTGGCGGTGTTGTCTACCGCGAGGCCGGACGGCAGGGCGTGTCGGATCAGGTGCTTGAGGTGACCTTCGTAGGCCCCGCCGGGAGCGAAGACGTGGACGATGCCGTCCGGCTGCTCGGCGAAGTGCGGCTCGAGGTTGTCGAGCACGTAGACCTCGCCGCTGACCCGGTCGACGGCGACAGCGGCGTCGCGCAGCGAGACGAACTCGCCCTGCGGAGTCGCGGAGCCGTCGATCTCCGCCACCGGCGCCGCTTTGTCCACCGCCGGGTCGTAGATCTTGACGGTGTCGGTGCCGGCATCCGGCACGTACAGCCGGCCGAGAGTGCCCGGATGCTGCGAGAAGGCGATCCCGTACCCGTCCTGAAGGCTGCCGAGGCCGATCCGCAGCGGTTCGCCACCGTCCATGACAGGAGCGCCGCCGGAGTCGTAGACGGCGATATGGGTGCGGGCGTTGACGTAGACATTGCCGGTGGCGGGGTCGACGGCGACGCCGGTGGGATGGGTGGAGTCGACGCCGGCGCCGGCGATCACCGTCCCGCTGCCGAAGTTCGGCCGCGGCCCGTATTTGATCACCGAGCGGTGGTAGGCGTTGACGTAGAGGTTGTCGGCGGCGTCGAAGGCGAGGCCGCAGGGGCCGTCGAGCGGGTCGACGTCGGGCACCTGGGTGATATAGGCGATCATCCCGAACTGCGGCGGCGGCCCGTAGCCGGCGTTCTGGTCGAAGACGTCGACCGCGTGCCGGTAGTAGTCGGAGACGTAGTAGTGGCCGGTCGAGTCCACTCCCAGGCCGCAGGGCCCGTTGAGGGTGCCCCCCGGCGGCGGCAGGACCGGCGTGAAGGGGTTGCCCGGGCGGATCGGAGAGAAGACGAACAGCGGATCGCTCGGAGCGGCCTGGGCCGGGACGGCCGAGGTGCCGAGCGCCAGCAGGGCCAGGGTCGCGATCGCCAGCCGTCGCCGCAGCACGCGCATCCTCATCGCCTACCTCCCCTTCCTCTGCCCTTGCGGGCTCCCCGCTTCTTCCTGTTGCACTGGCCACGCAACTTCGTCGTGAAGACGGCCCCGATGTTGTTCTGGGCGATCGTCTTCACGTTCGAGACCGGCGGCTTTGCGCAGATGTTCGCCGAGTTCACCAGCAGCCCCCGCTTGCCGCCGAAGAGGGTCATCGTGAAGCGGTTGATCGGCTGGTCCGGGAGCTCGCTGAAGAAGGCCCTGATCCCGCCCTTGCGGCCGGGGCCGATCTTGCCCTGGAGGACGATGTGGACGGTGCCGCTGTAGAGGTCGGCGACGAGGTCCGGCAGGGCGCCGCTGGAGGAGCGCAGGTAGACGTTCCCCCGCAGCGGCTCGTCGAGCAGCGGCGTGTGCGCGACGGCCTTCCCGTAGACCGAGTTGCGCGGACAGGCGCGGGCGGCGAACTGGACGCGCGTGCAGATGCTCCTGATGTGCTCCTGGGCGAGGAACTGCTGCCGCGGGATCACCACCGCGATGTCCTTGAGGTTCGAGTCGTTCGGCCCCCGCGCCGCGAAGGTGACCCGCAGCTGCGGGTAGGCGCCGCGCCGGGTCCCGCCCCGCAGGCGCACGCCGAGCCGGGGCTGGAAGCCGAGGATGCGGCAGTTGAGCAGCTGGAAATGGGTGGACGGGGTGGCGACCGGGTCGTCGCCGCGGTCGGCGAAGTTCGCGCCGGAGCCGGTGATCGCCGACTCCAGGCGCGAGGGGGCGCAGCTGGAGGGGTTGTGCGTGAATTCGGGCCGGTCGACGTAGATCCGGATGTCGCGCAGGTGGAGGACGATCCCGTCGAGGATGTGCGGGATCGGGTCCGAGGCGCTGGAGTCGATCCGCAGCTGCGCGGTCCGCGGGTCGATCTGGAAGGCCGACTGGATCACGATCGTGCCGAGGTCGAAGGGGCCGATCGTCGCCGGGTTGATCGTGACCAGCGAGAGCGGCGCGCCTTTGTAAGGACCCGCGAGGTAGACCTTCCCCTCGGTGTAGGTGAGCGCCGAGCCGACGCCGTAACCGGTGAGGGTGCGCCCGACCTGACTCGCGGCCGGGCAGGAGGGGCTCGCCGCCTCGGCGAAGCCGCGCTTGGCACGCGCCGCCGCGATCGCCGCGTCGGAGCAGCGGGCTACCCCGGCCAGCTTCCCGGTCACCCCCTTCGGCAGGACCAGCGAGTAGGAGGTGATCTCCTGCTCGTCGTCTGAGCGCGAGATGCGGACGAAGTACGGCGTGTAGGCGTTGACGTTGGAGTTGACGGCGCCCGAGACCACGTCGGGGTCGAAGGGCGGGGTGCCGGCCGGGCAGGGACCGCCGCCGATGCCGGTTTTCATCAGCGTGTAGCTGAGGGCGTCGTAGGGTTGCCCGGCTCCCCAGGGCAGGATCTCCATCTGGGTGGGGACGTAGCCGCAGCGCGGCGGCGTGACCAGGAGCGAGCGCTGCCCCGACCGGAAGGCGACTTCCAGGTCGGTGTACGGGATCTGGGGCAGGTTGTCGAAGGTCGCGGTCAGGGTCCCGTCGGCGGGATCGGGGACGAGCTTCCCGGCCAGCTTGACCAGCACCCCCCGCTGCGGCGCCTTGGCGACCAGGTAGATCGCGACCAGGCTGTCGAAGGGGTTCTCGGAGCCGGGAGCCTCGGTGGCGGGGTCGTTCGGCTGGGCGAGGTAGACGGCCCCGTCGAGGACGTCGTCGAAGAGCGGCGTGCGCACCCGCAGGACGCCGATCTTGGCAGCGTTGGGGCAGCCGCTCCCCTGGCCGTTGAAGGCGGTCTCCGCCGCGAACTGCGCAGGCGCGCAGGCTCCCAGCCCGGCACCGACCGAGGGGTTGATCGTGGTGCCGTCCGGCAGCTCGACGACCGCCCGCCTCGGCGGACTGGGGTTGGTGTAGGTGGGGTCGGTCAGCCTCTGGTGGTTGACGTTGAGCCGGAAGACGAAGCCGCTGGGCGAGGAGGCGCTGCTGTTGTCGAGCAGCCCGGCCGCCTCCGGGTTGAACTGGAGGAACTCGCATTGCATCTCCGCCGGCAGCCCGGCGCCGCTGCGGTTGACGGCGCTCGCGGTGGCCACGACCGGCTGCTGCCAGGACGTCGCCCTCGCCGTGAACGCAAGGGGCCCCGAGCACTGCGGCGGCAGGCTGAGGAAGGCCGCCGGGCGGTAGGTGCTGGGCTCCCCGACCGAGCATTTCGCCCAGGGGAAGGTGGGCTCCACCTCGTTCAGGCAGCTGCCGCGTTCGCCGTTGTGCGAGGCCGCCCAGGGAATCCCCCAGAGGGCCAGATCGAGGCCGTGGAGGTCGAGCCGCTGGGAGACGTTCTCGGCGCCGAGGACGAGCGCGTAGGACCCGTCGGCCCGGGCGGCGAGCTCGACGTCGAGGACGATCGGAGCGCCATAGGGAGAGAACCCGAGCTGGGCGACGACGCCGGGCGGGGCTTTGAGGTTGAAGAGGCCGAAGGTGCGCTCGCCATCGCTGGTCTGCACCCGCACCGTCCCCACCTGGGTGTTGTCGGGGCAGCTCTCACCGGAGCGGCTCTGCGCGAACGGCGAGGAACGCGGCGTGCTGAACTGCGCCAGCGTGCAGCTCGGGAGCGCTTTGGGGTTGACGATCAGGCCCTTGGGGATCTCGATGCGGAGGTCGCGGAGGTCGGCGGCGGGGAAGACCGCCCCGGGCTGAGCGTCGGACTCCGCAGTGTTGAGGCCGATCGAGACGGAGAGCTGGTAGGGGTGCGATCCCGCAACCGTCGCCGCCTCGCCGCCGTCGGCGACGGCCGCGGCGGCGAAGCCGTCGAGCCCGGGCCGGAAGCCGAAGTCCTCGCCGCTGGCGGTGGCGGCCCCGAGGGCGGGGACCGCGAGCAGCGCCAGCAGCACCGCGATGCACAGGCGCCTCATCGCCGACCCCCGCCCCTGCGCTTGCCGGCACGGCGCTTCTTCTTGCCCTTCTTGACGCAGATCCCCTTGCGCTTCACGTAGCCCTTGCGGCAGTACTTGCGGTAGGAGACCGGCGGGTTGCCGACCCCGGCCTGCAGGGTGGCGATGCTCGGATCCAGCGGTGCCGTCGGCAGCACCTGACAGGCGTCTCCTTCGCAGGGGATCGGCTGGGGCGGCAGCGGGAAGCCGCCGCCGACCCGCGCGTCGTAGAGGTCCATCGAGCCTGGATCGGCGCTGACCAGGGAGGCCTCGGTGAGGAAGAAGACGTCCGAGCCGTCGGCGGAGGCGTCGCCGAAGGAGGCGCTGTCGGCGGCCGAGCCGCTGGAGATGAGGCCGAGGCAGCCGGCGGCCGCCGCGCAGGTGCCTTCTCCCCCTGCCTCCCACTCGTAGACGTCGGCGATGCCGGCGCCGGTCCCGGGCCTGCTGTTGGAGTCGCCGACGACGAGCGCGTCGGCCGAGTCGAAGAACACGCGCCTGCCGTTGGCCGAGAGGACGCGGGGCTTGTAGACGAAGGTCGAGCCGGGAGCGGTGCCGTTGGCGATCGCGCCGGGGATCGTGGAGGGGCC
>DASUQZ010000181.1:0-6824 GCA_036280335.1 Solirubrobacterales bacterium | reverse complement strand
CACCCCCACCAGGAGTTCCTGACGATCGACACCACCAACATCCTCTTCGTCTGCGGCGGCTCCTTCGCCGAGCTCGACAAGGTGATCGAGCGGCGGGTCGGCGATCGCGGGATCGGCTTCGGCGCCGAAATCTCCTCGCGTCAGAAGAAGGACGCCGGCGAATGGTTCGAGCAGGTGCTGCCCGAGGACCTGATCGAGTACGGCCTGATCCCCGAGTTCATCGGCCGCCTGCCGGTGATCACCGCGATCCACCAGCTCAGCCGCGAGGACCTCTGCACGATCCTCACCGAGCCGCGCCACGCGCTCACCCGCCAGTTCCAGCGCTTCTTCGAGTTCGACGACATCGAGCTCGTCTTCGCCGACGACAGCCTCGAGGCGATCGCTGACAAGGCGCTGGAGCGCGAGACCGGCGCCCGCGGCCTGCGCTCGATCCTCGAGGAGACGCTGCTCGACGTCCAGTTCGAGCTGCCCTCGCGCCGCGACGTCACCAAGTGCGTCGTCACCAGGGAGACGATCACCGAGGGCCGCCGGCCCACCCTCGTCACCGAGGCGGTCCAGCAGGACATCGGCCCCGCCGAAGACGGGCTCAGCGAGGAATCCGCTTAGCGCCTGTGGGGCAGGGACGGGTGCCCCTCTCCCTTCCTGGGTTCCTCGCCTTTAAGTGGCCGTCTCTCGCCGAGTGTTCTGTGCGAGGAACAGGACGCCGGGCGGGAGAGGGGTACCCGTCCCTCCTTCCGAGGCGTTGGCTATTCCCGAGACCGCAGCAGACCGCGTATATCGCGGTGTCCTGCGGTTTCGGGAGATGGCATCTGCCAGCAGCGTGTCGCGCAATTCCGGGGAGGTGTATCGACCCCCTCACCCTCACGCCTTCTAGACTCGCCGCGTGGACGCGGCGCAGCGGAAGAAACTCGAGGAGACGACGCGGTACGACCCGACGGAGGTCGAGGCGCGGATCTTCGGTGAGTGGATGGAGGGGGGGTACTTCCACCCTGAGGCGGAGGGGACGCCGGAGGAGAACTTCTCGGTGGCGATCCCGCCGCCGAATGTCACCGGGGCGCTGCACATGGGGCATGCCCTGAACGGGTCGATGCAGGACGCGCTGGTGCGGCTGAACCGGATGCGGGGGCGCAACGCGTTGTGGATCCTCGGCACCGACCATGCCGGCATCGCCACCCAGGCGGTGGTGGAGAAAGAGCTGAAGAAAGAAGGGAAGAGCCGCCATGACCTCGGCCGCGAGGCCTTCGTCGAGCGGGTCTGGGAGTGGAAAGCCGAGTACGGCTCGCGGATCGTCGAGCAGTACAAGCGGCTCGGCGCCTCCTGCGACTACGAGCGCGAGCGCTTCACCCTCGACGAGGGCTACGTGCGCGCCGTATACCGCGTCTTCAAGCAGCTCTTCGACAAGGGCTACATCTACCGCGACAACTACATGGTCAACTGGGACCCCGGCTCGCGCTCGGCGATCTCCGACCTCGAGGTCGAGAACCGCGAGGTCGAGGACGTCCTCTTCTCGATCGACTATCCCGTCGAGGACTCCGACCGGGTGCTGACCGTCGCCACCGTGCGGCCGGAGACGATGCTCGCCGACACCGCCGTGGCCGTGAACCCCGACGACGAGCGCTACCGCGACCTCGTCGGCAGGCACTGCGTGCTGCCGCTGGTCGGCCGGCGCCTGCCGATCATCGCCGACGAGCACGTCGACCCCGAGTTCGGCACGGGGGCGCTGAAGATCACCCCCGGCCACGACGTCAACGACTTCGAGATCGGCCGCAAGCACGGCCTCGAGGAGCTCGGCGTGATCGGTCCCGACGGCCGCATGAGCGAGGAGGCGGGCGAGTACGCGGGGATGACCATCGCGGAGGCCCAGGAGGCGATCGTGGCGGCGCTGCGCGCGGAGGGCCGGATCCGGGCAGAGGAGCCCTACACCCACTCGGTCCCCTTCTCGCACCGCTCCGGCGAGCGGATCGAGCCGCTGATCTCGCTGCAGTGGTTCTGCCGCATGGACGAGCTGGCGCGGCCGGCGATCGAGGTGGTCGAACGCGACGAGGTGCGGATCACGCCGCCGCAGTGGAAGCGGGTCTACCTCGACTGGATGCGGGAGATCCGCCCCTGGTGCATCTCCCGCCAGCTCTGGTGGGGCCACCGCATCCCCGTCTGGTACTGCGACGAGTGCGAGGAGACGATCGTCGCCGAGTCCGAGCCCGAGCGCTGCGGGGCCTGCGGCGGCGAGCTGCGCCAGGAGGAGGACGTCCTCGACACCTGGTTCAGCTCGGCGATCTGGCCGTTCGCCACGCTCGGCTGGCCCGACGACACCCCCGAGCTGCGCGCCTTCTACCCGACCAGCTTCCTCACCACCGCGCGGGAGATCCTCTTCCTCTGGGTGGCGCGGATGATCATGACCGGGCTCGAGTTCCCCGGCGCGATCCCCTTCCGCGACGTCTACGTCCACTCGGTGATCCAGGCCCGCGACGGGCGGCGGATGTCCAAGAGCCTCGGGACGGGCATCGACCCGCTGGAGGAAATCGACGTCCACGGTGCCGACGCGCTGCGCTTCGGCCTGCTGGCGATGTCCTCGACCCAGGACGTGCGCTTCTCCGACGCCAAGGTCCAGCAGGGGCGCGACCTCGCCAACAAGCTCTGGAACGCGAGCCGGCTGATCCTCCTCAACGCCGCCGACGCGGAGCCGGCGGCGCGGCCGACCTGCGTCGAGGACCGCTGGATCCTCTCGCGGCTGGAGCGGACCGTCGCCTCGGTCACCGAGAAGCTCGAGACCTACGACTTCGCCCACGCGGTGCAGGAGGCCTACTCGTTCTTCTGGCGCGACCTCTGCGACTGGTACCTGGAGATCGTCAAGCCGCGGCTCTACGACGGCGAGGAGGAGGTCGCGGCGACGCTGCTCTACGCGCTGGAACGAGTGCTGGCCCTGCTGCACCCGACGATGCCGTTCGTCACCGAGGAGATCTGGAGCTTCCACCCCGGGCGCGACGGGCACCTGGCGGTGCACGGCTTCCCGGTCGCCGACGAGTCGCTGGTCGACCCCGACGCCGAGGAGGACGTCGAGGGCGGCATCCGCCTCACCCAGCGTTTGCGTGCCTGGCGCGATCTCGCGGGAGTGCCCGCGGCGGCGACGCTGCCGGCCGTGGTCGACGGAGTCGAGCCCCCCTCGTTCGTCTCCCGCCTCTCGCGCTTCGACTTCAACGGCACGGACGCCGCGCCGGTCGCCTCTATCGGCCCGGTGCGGGTGCTCGAATCGGACCAGCTCGACGCCGATGCCGTCGCGGCGCGGTTGGAGAAGCGCCGCGAGGAGCTGCGGGCCGAGGTCGAGCGCGGCGAGCGCAAGCTCTCCAACGAGGGCTTCGTCGCCAAGGCGCCCGCCGAGGTGGTCGAGGAGGAGCGGGGGAAGCTCGAGCGCTACCGCAACGAACTCGCCGAGCTGAGCTGATCGACGCCGACGCTTACCTCGATTCGCTGGAGCCGGTCGGCTGGCGGCTCGGCCTCGAGCGGATGCGCAAGCTGACCACGGCGCTGGGCCTGCCCCAGCATCGCTTCGCCTCGATCCACGTCGTCGGCACCAACGGCAAGTCCTCGGTGACCCGGATGACCGCGGCGCTGCTGGGCGCGCACGGGCTGAGGACGGGCGCCTGCGTCTCGCCGCATGCCGATCGCTGGTCGCAGCGGACGCTGGTCGAAGGGGAGGAGGTCGGACCGGAGGCGTGGGCGCGGGCGGTCGAGCAGGTGGCGCGCGCGGCGGAGGGCGTCAACCGCACCCTCGAGGAGGGGGAGGCGGTTACCCAGTTCGAGGCGGCGACGGCGGCGAGCTTCGTCGCCCTGGCCGACGCCAGGGTTGAGGTGGCGGTGGTCGAGGCCGGCCTCGGCGGTCGCATCGACGCAACCAACACGATTCCCTCCAAGGTCACCGTCCTCACCTCGATCGGGCTCGACCACACCGAGTGGCTGGGGGAGACCGAGGTCGAGATCGCGGCGGAGAAGCTGGCGGTCCTGCGGGATCACACCAAGCTCGTTCTCGGCGAGGTTTCGCCTCAGGTCCTCGCCCTGGCGATGAAAATCGCCGCCGAGCGGAACGCGGAGATCCTCCGTGGGCCGGGGGACCGTGGCCTGCCCACTCGCGCGCCCGGTGCCTTCCAGCGCCGTAACTTCGCCACCGCCTGCGCGGCTGCGGAGGCTTTTCTGGGCGAGGAGCTCGGGTGGGAGCTGAAAGAACGCGTCGCCGCGACCGTCACGGTTCCCGGCCGCCTCGAGCAGCTGGCCGAGCAGCCGCCGATCTTCGTCGACGCCGCCCACAACCCGGATGGAGCGGCGGCGCTGGCGGAGTCGCTGCCGGCCATCGCGGCGGGGCGACGCGTGATCGCCTGCCTGGCGGTTCTCGCCGACAAGGACGCGGGGGCGATGATCGCGGCGCTGGCGCCGGCGCTCGAGCGGGTCGTCTGCACCGAGCTGCCGGCGGCGGCACTGGAGGGCCACGGCCGCCCCGGCGCCCGCTCGCGCCCGGCGGCGGAGCTGGCGGCGATCTGCGGGAAGATCGGGCTGGCGGCCGAGGTCGAGCCCAGCTTCGAGGCCGCTCTACGGCAGGGGAGGGCGCGGGCCGCCGCAGGCCCCGAAGGGCTTTTGCTGATCACCGGTTCCCACTATGCAATCGCGCCCGCGCGAGCGGTGGTCGCATCCTGACTGTGCGAGGATTCCCGCATGGAGCGACCCCGCAGCGCCGGTTCCGAACTTCTCTCGATGATGGGACTGGTCGCTGCCGTCGTCGCGATCGTGATCCTCTTCTTCTTCGGCGTCGGCTACCTGTTCGGAAGGCTGTTCCTCTGAGAACAGGGTTACCGTCGGCGGCGGCGAAGTAGACTGCCGCCCCGCACGGCGCCCCCGGCCCTCATTCCTTCACTGCTATGTCCCTAGCGATCTTCGGCATTACCAACGACGGCCTCAATCTGGCCGCCACGCTCTTCCTGCTGATGCTGGTCGTCCTCTGGCTGGCGCTGATCGTCTACACCTACCTGGACGCGCGCCGTCGCATCTCCGATCCCTTCCTGATCGCCTGCGCCACCGTCGGCTCCTTCTTCCCCTTCATCGGCACCGCCGTCTACGCGATCGTGCGGCCGCCGGAGTACCTGGAGGACACGCACGAGCGCGAGCTGGAGATCAAGGCCGCCGAGCTGCGGGTGCGGCAGCTGCGCGAGCAGACCTGCCCCAACTGCGAGTACCCGGTGGAGAAGAACTACCTGCGCTGCCCGAACTGCCAGCGCCGGCTCAAGGACCCTTGCCACAGCTGCGGCAAGCCGGTCGACCCGCGCTGGGGCCTCTGCCCCTACTGCGAGACGAGCCTCGGCGGCGGCGGCGAGCGGCCGCGCCGCAAACGTAGGGACCCCGAGGAGCGTTCGGCACCGCCACGCCAGGGCCCGCCGCGCCGCAAGGAGGCGCCGTCGGAGCCACGAGAAGGGGCACAACCAACCCAAGAGCAAAGGAGCCCCCGCCGTGAGCCGGACCCTGATCCTCGTCAAGCCTGACGCCTTCGAACGCGCCCTCACCGGTGAGGTGATCGCCCGCTTCGAGCGCAAGGGACTGCGGATCGCCGCCCTGAAGTCGATGCGCGCCGACGAGTCGATCGCCAACCGGCACTACGCCGAGCACACCGACAAGCCGTTCTTCGGCGAGCTCGTCTCCTTCATCACCGGCGGCACGCTGGTGGCGATGGTGCTGGAGGGCCCCGAAGCGGTGAAGGCGGCGCGGCAGCTGATCGGCGCCACCAACCCCGTCGAGGCCGCGCCCGGATCGATCCGCGGCGACTTCGCGCTCGAGGTGACCTTCAACATGGTCCACGGCTCCGACTCCGACGAGTCGGCCGAGCGCGAGATCGAGATCTGGTTCCCCGAGCTCTCCTGACGGGCTGTCCCTGAAGCTGGTCCTCGCATCCGGGTCTCCGCAGCGCAGGGAGATCCTGCAGAAGCTGGGCATCGAGTTCGAGGTCGTCGTTCCGGGTGTCGAGGAGCTGACTTCGGGCGATCCCGAGCGGCTCGTGGTGGAGAACGCGCGTCGCAAGGCCCAGGCGGTGGGGGAGGGCGGCCTGGTCGTCGCCTGCGACACCGACGTGGTTCTGGACGGGGAGGTGCTGGGGAAGCCCGCCGACGCGGCTGAGGCTCGCGCCTATCTCGATCGGATGTCAGGGCGCGCTCATACGGTGATGAGCGGACTCGTCGTACTCGAGGACGGGGAGGAGAGGAGCGGCGTGGAGAAGACCACGGTGACGTTCAAGGACCTATCCGACCCGGAGAAGGAGCGGTACGTGCGGTTCGGGGAGTGGGAGGGCAGGTCCGGGGGCTACGCGATCCAGACGCTGGGATCGTCGCTGGTCGCGCGGCTGGAGGGGAGCGTCTCCAACGTCGTCGGCCTTCCCGTCGGCCTCCTCGCCGAGCTGGCGCCGGCTCTATTCGAGCGCGGCTGATCAGCTCCGCGTGTCGAGCGCGTCCTCGAGGTGCTCGAGGAGGACCTCGGCCACTTCCGGGTCGAAGTGGGTTCCGCTCTCCTCGCGGACCACCTTCGCCGCCTCCTCGAGGCTCATCGCCGGCCGGTGGGGACGGTCGCTGAGCAGGGCGTCGAAGGCGTCGGCGACGGCGACGATCCGCCCTTCGACCGGGATTTCCTCTCCCGCCAGTCCCCGCGGATAGCCGCTGCCGTCGAACCACTCGTGGTGGGTGAGGGCGATCCGCGCCGCCATCTGCAGCAGCTCGCTCTCCGAGCCGGCGAGGATGCGGTGGCCGATCTCGGCATGGCGCTGCATCTCTGCGCGCTCCTCGGTGGTCAGCGGGCCG
>DASUQZ010000180.1:0-14327 GCA_036280335.1 Solirubrobacterales bacterium | reverse complement strand
CCATCGTCGTGTGCATCAGGGCGTTGCCGGCCTCGATCCAGAGGACGATGGCGGCGGGAGCGGCGGTGCGCTGCCAGGCCGCGGCGGCGACGAGAGCGCTCCCCCAGCCGAGGGTGACGTTGACGTGGAAGCCGTCGCGCTCGGTCAGCGGCCAGGTGGCGCGCCCGCTCCCCAGCAGCCGTTCGTTGCAGAAGGGCAGGAAGCCGCCGGGCCGCACCCACTCCTCGGTCTGGTGGGTGACGAGGATCGGGAAGCCCAGCGCAGCCACCCAGGCATCGTTGTCCCGCAATCTTCCGCGGCTCGCCAGCGCTGCCGTCCAAGCCGGGGCGACCAGGGCGGCGGCGGCCCACGGCCAGCGTCCGTGGGTGTCGACCTTCATAGGTTCATCTCTGTCGGCGGCGGAGCCCCCCTGCATTAGCTAGGTTGGCCGGAATGGCCGCGGACAGCTACTACGTCACCACCCCGATCTACTACGTCAACGCGGAGCCGCACCTGGGGCACGCTTACTCGACGATGGCGGCGGACATCCTCGCGCGGCACCATCGGCAGCGGGGGGAGGACGTGTTCTTCCTGACCGGGACCGACGAGCACGGGGAGCCGATCGAGAACGCTGCCAGGAAGGCCGGGATCTCGCCGCAGGAGCTGGCGGACACGAACGCGGCGAAGTTCGCGGGGCTGATGCCGACGATCGGGGCGACGAACGACTTCTTCATCCGCACCTCGGACCCGCGGCACACCGAGAAGGTCGCGGAGATCATGCAGCGGGTCTACGACAACGGCTGGGTGACCAAGGGGGTCTACGAGGGCTGGTACTGCCCCCGCTGCGCCGACTTCAAAACGGAGCGCGAGCTGGGGCCGGGCAACACCTGCCCCATCCACGAGATCCCGCTCGAAAAGGAACGCGAGGAGAACTGGTTCTTCAAGCTCTCCGCCTTCCAGGCGCAGCTGGAAGGCCTTTATGAGGAGCGGCCGGACTTCGTGGTGCCGGAGTTCCGCCGCAACGAGGCGCTCTCCTTCATCAAGGGCGGGCTCGAAGACGTCTCGCTCTCGCGACCCCAGCTGAAGTGGGGCCTGCCGCTGCCCTGGGACCCCGAGCAGCGGATGTACGTCTGGTTCGACGCCCTCCTCAACTACGTGACGGCGCTGACCTTCGCCCGCGAGGGCGAGGACCTGACCGACCGCTTCTGGCCCGCCGACCTGCACGTGATGGCGAAGGACATCCTCAAGTTCCACGCCGTGATCTGGCCGGCGCTGCTCTTCGCCGCGGACCTGGAGCCGCCGAAGCGGATGGTGATCCACGGCTACCTGCTGATGGGCGAGAAAAAGATGTCGAAGAGCCTGGGGAACGTGCTCGACCCGTTCGAGGTGATCGAGCGCTTCGGCGCCGACGCGCTGCGCTTCTACCTCTTCCGCGAGGTCAGCTTCGGCCAGGACGGCTCGATCTCCACCGCCGGCTTCGAGCAGCGCTACGAGACCGAGCTGGCCAACGACTACGGCAACCTCGCCAGCCGGGTCCTGGCGATGGTCGACCGCTACCGCGACGGGACGGTGCCGGTGGCGCAGGTCGACGCGACGCTGGCCGAGGACTTCGAAGGCGCCGTCGAGCGCTTCAGCGGCCTGCTCGACAGGGCCGAGCTGACCCAGGCGCTCGACCTCGTCTGGGCGCTGGTCCGCCGCCTCAACCGCTTCGTCGAGGAAACGCAGCCGTGGGTGCTGGCCAAGGACGAGGCCGACCCGGAGCGGCTCGACGAAGTCCTCTACAACCTGGTCGAGGGCCTGCGGGTGACGACGCTGCTGCTCGTTCCCTACCTGCCGCAGACGAGCGAGACGCTGCTGGCGGCGCTCCGCGAGGAGGGCCGCGCCCTGGCCGAGCTCGGCTCGCGCGAGGGCGGGCAGAAGGTCGAACGGGTGCCGCCGCTCTTCCCGAAGATCGAGACGCCGGCCTGATGGCGGCGGTCCTCGCCGTCCACGAACTACAGAAGCGCTACGGCAGGCAGGAGGCCCTCGGCGGCGTCGACCTCGAGGTGGAGGCGGGGCAGCTGGTCGGGCTGCTCGGGCCCAACGGCGCCGGCAAGTCGACGCTGACGAAGATCGCCTGCGGCCTGGTCCGCCCCAGCGGCGGCGGCGTCGAGGTGCTCGGGCACCCGGCCGGCTCGCTGGAGGCGCGCGCCGCGCTGGGCTACCTGGCCGAGCTCTTCCGCTTCCCCGGCTGGTGCACGGCCGACGAGCTGCTGCGCGTCCACCAGCGCCTCGCCGGCTCCGCCGGGGGCGAGGCGGAGCGGCGCGAGCTGCTCGACCTGGTCGAGCTCGGCGACGCCGCCGGCAAGCGGGTCGAAGCGATGTCGAAGGGGATGCAGCAGCGGCTCGGGGTCGCCCAGGCGCTGGTCGGCTCGCCGCGCCTGCTCCTGCTCGACGAGCCGACCAGCGCGCTGGACCCGGTGGGGCGGCGGATCGTCCGCGAGTTGCTCGAGGAGCTGCGCCGCCGCGGCGTCTCGGTCCTGCTCAACTCGCACCTGCTCAGCGAGGTCGAGCTGATCTGCGACCGCGTCGCGATCATCGCCGAGGGGCGCCTGGTCAAGGCGGGGACCCCGCAGGACCTGGCCGGGCCGGCGGCGGTCGAGGTCGAGACCGGCTCCGGGGTGAGGACCTTCGAGGGCGCCGGGCGCGAGGACGCGCCGCGGATCGTCGCCGAGCTCGTCGCGGCCGGCGAGCAGGTCTACCGCGTCGAGGTCCGCCACAGCTCGCTCGAAGACGTCTACCTCGACGCGGTGGGAGGGCAGACGGGATGAGCGCCCCGCAGCTGCGCTCGGTGGCGACCGTGGTCGGCCTCTCGATCCAGGAGGGAATCCGCAGGCGGGTCTTCCTCGCCGTGCTGGTGCTGACCGTCGGCTTCCTGACCCTCTACGGCCTCGGCGCCCACTTCGCCTTCGAGGACGTCGAGGGCTTCGCCGCCGGCGAAACGCAGATCCTCGATCCCCGCGCCTTCACCGGGGCGACGATCTTCGGCCTGGCGATGTTCGCGACCCTCTTCCTGGGCGCGGTGCTGGCGGTCTTCCTCACCCTCGGGGTCGTCCGCGGCGACGCCGAGTCGGGCCTGCTGCAGCCGGTCGTGGTCCGCCCGATCGGCCGCACGACGATGCTGGTCGCCCGCTTCGCCGGTGCCGCCGCGCTCTCGGCCGCCTACGTGCTCGTCGTCTACCTCGCCGCCTGCGCGATCACCGACGCCGCCGGCGACTGGACCCCGGACCACCTGCTCACCCCGGCGCTGGGGCTGGCCTTGGGCGTGGCGATCATCGCGGCGCTCTCGCTGCTCGCCTCGACGGTGCTCTCGGTGACCGCGCAGGGCATCGTCGTCTTCATGGTCTTCGGCGCCGGGCTCACCGCCGGGCTGCTGGCGCAGATCGGCAACGCGATCGACTCCGATTCCCTGCACACGATCGGGCGGGTCGCCAGCTGGGCGCTCCCCTTCGAGGGCCTCTACACCGCCGCCCTGCACGGGCTGATCTCCGAGACCCCGGGACTGACGGGCGTGGTCCTGGAACTGGGCCCCTTCGGGGGTTCGGAGGCCGCCGGGCCGGAGCTGATCGCCTGGGCCTTCGCCTACCTGCTCGGCGTCCTCGCCCTCGCCGCCCTGGTCTTCTCGCGCCGCGATCTCTGAGCTCTACTCAAAACTCCTCAGGGGATTTTGATCCAAGCGTCCATTCGTGCGTCCGGCCCTCGGGCCGGGGGTACCTCGCGGCCATGCGAAACCACGCGGCAGTGCTCACCGGTCGATTCGTCCCGATGCTCGTCCTGGCGGCTCTCGTCACGGCGGCCCTGACCCTCCTGCCCGGCAGCGCCTCGGCGGCGCCGCTGGTCGGCAAGGACGGCAAGATCCACGCCTGTTACAAGTGGAAGGGGAAGGGCAAGGGGACCCTGCGCGTGGTCCGCGGCGCCAAGGTGCGCTGCCCGAAGAAGTGGAAGAAAGTGTCGTGGCATGCCCGCAGGCCCGGCCGCGGCGCGGTGGCGATCGCTCCTCCCGGCCCTCCCGGTCCTCCCGGTCCACGGGGTGAAACGGGACCCGCCGGCCCCGCCGGCACCCTCGTCGTCGAACAGCTCGAAGACCAGGTAAGCAAACTGGTGACGCGAGTCGAGGAACTCGAAGCCCTCGTGCCGACGGTGCAGACGCTCTGCACCCAGGTGGAGACCCTGACCGGCCAGGTCAACTCGGTCGAAGAAGCGCTGGGAGGGCTCAACCTGAACGCGGTGCTGACGACGCTCGGCGGGATCCTCGAAATCCCGACCCTGCCGGGGGCGCTGCCCGCCTTCAACTGCCCGTCGCCGTAGCGGTGTGCCTTTTGTCCGCATAGCGGACATAAAGCGCACTGCTCAAGCGAGGAGGCCCGGCCCGATCTCCTCGGGCCGGGTCAGCCCGCAGAGCGCCATGGTCAGGTCGAGCTCGGCGAGGACCATCTTCAGCACCGTTTCCACCCCGGCCTGGCCGTCGAGCGCCAGCCCCCAGATGTAGGGACGGCCGAGGCAGACGGCGTCTGCGCCCAGCGCCAGCGCCTTGAGGACGTCGGTGCCGCCGCGGACGCCGCTGTCGAAGAGAACCGTCAGCTCGCCGCCGACCGCCTCGGCGATCGCCGGCAGGGCGTCGAGCGAGGGGATCGCGCCGTCCACCTGGCGGCCGCCGTGGTTGGAGACGACGATCCCGTCGAGGCCGCGCCGCACCGCCTCGCGGGCGTCGTCGGGGTGCTGTATCCCCTTGACCAGGATCGGCAGCGAGGTCATCTCGCGCAGCTGCGCGAGGTCGTCCCAGTTCAGCGAGGGGTTCGCCTGCACGCCGAGGAAGTGACCGGTCGCCATCCCGGGGTCCTCCTCGGGCGTCTTCTCCAGGGCGGCGCGGAAGACCGGGTCCTGGAAGTAGTTGCCGACGCCCATCCCTTCGAGGAACGGCAGCCAGGCCTGCTGCAGGTCGCGCGGCTTCCAGCCGGGGATGAAGGTGTCGACGGTGAGGACGATGGCGTCGTAGCCCGCCCGCTCGGCGCGCTCGACCAGGCTGCGCGCGAGCGCCGGGTCGTTCGGCCAGTAGAGCTGGAACCAGCGGGGCCCGTCGCCGCCGGCCTCGGCGATCTCCTCGAGGCTGGAGTGGGAGGCGGTGCTGGCGATCATCGGCACGCCCAAAGCCGCGGCGGCCCGCGCCGTGGCTGGCTCCCCGTCGGGATGGACGACCTTCTGGACGCCGATCGGTGCGAGCAGCAGCGGCGCCGGCATCTCGGTCCCGAGGATCGTGGTCGAGAGGTCGCGGTCGGCGACGTCGCGCAGCATCCGCGGCACGATCCGGTGGCGGCCGAAGGCTTCGCAGTTCGCCCGCATCGTCTCCTCGGAGCCGGCGCCGGCGCCCACGTAGTTGGCGGCGCGAGGGTCCATCGCCTCCACCGCCTGCCGCTCCAGGTCGGCGACGGCGACCGGAATCGCCGGTGTCTCGCCGCCCAGCCCACGGGCGTAGATCTCGCGGTAGTAGTCGGCGGGGTCCGCCATCTGGCGAAGGATAGGCTGGCCCTCCCGATGATCGACTCCCACACCCACCTGATGCTCTGCGACGGCAGCGAGGAGGAGCTGGTCGCCGCGGCGCTGGAGGCGGGCGTCGAGCGGATGCTGACGGTCGGGATGGGACCCGAGTCGAACCCCGTTGCGGTGGCGAGCGCCGAGCGCCACGGGACGGTCTTCGCCGCGGTCGGGCGGCACCCGAACGACGCCACCGGCTTCGACGAGGCGGCGGCGGAGGAAATCAGGCGGCTCGGGGCGCACGAGAAGGTGCGGGCGATCGGCGAGACCGGGCTCGACTTCTACCGGGACACCGCCGCGCCGGACGAGCAGCGGCGGGCCTTCGCCGCCCAGATCGAGATCGCCCGGGAGCTCGGCCTGCCGATCGTGATCCACGCCCGCGACCCGGAGGGCGAGACCAGCGCAAACGACGAGATCTTCGAGACGCTCGACGCGCATGACCCCGGGGTGCCGGTGATCCTGCACTGCTTCTCGGCCACGCATCGGGTCGAGGACGCCGCCGAGCGCGGCTGGTACTGCTCGTTCGCCGGCAACGCCACCTACCCCAGCGCCAAGGACCTGCGGTTCGCCGCCGCGAAGGTGCCGGAGGACCGGATCCTGGTCGAGACCGACGCGCCCTACCTGGCGCCCCAGCCGCGGCGCGGCAAGCGCAACCAGCCCGCCTACGTGGTCGAGACGGCGCGGGAGATCGCCGCGGTCCGGGAGGTCTCCTATGAGGAGCTGGAGCGGACGGTCGAGGCCAACGCCCGGACGCTCTTCGGCTGGTAGTTGGATGGTCTAATGGTCCGGCTCGGCCAGAACTTCCTCGCCGATCCCAACCTGCTCGACGCGATCGTCCGCGACGCGCAGCTGGCCCCCGATGACGTCGTGCTCGAGGTGGGGGCGGGGGAGGGGGTGCTGAGCGAGCGGCTCGCCGCCGCGGCGGCGCACCTGCACACGGTCGAGATCGACCGGGGGCTGGAGCCGGCCCTGGCGCCGATCGCCTCTCTGCCGAACGTCGACCTGCACTGGGGCGACGCGATGAAGCTCGACCTCGCCGCGCTGCGGCCGGCGCCGACGGCGATGGTGGCCAACCTGCCCTACTCGGTGGCGACGCCGCTGATCCTGCGCACGATCGAGCAGCTGCCCTCGCTGCGGCGCTGGACGGTGATGGTGCAGCGGGAGATCGCCGACCGGCTGCGGGCGGCGCCGGGCAGCCGCACCTACGGGTCGCCAAGCGTGATCGCGCAGCTGGCCTGCGAGGTCGAGCTGGTGCGGGCGGTCGACCCGGCCGTCTTCAAGCCCCGTCCCCGGGTCGACTCGGCGATCCTGCGCCTGGTCCGCAGCGGGCCCGGCGCCGACGCCGAGACGCGGGCGCTTGTCCGCGCCGCCTTCGCGCACCGGCGCAAGTCGCTGGCGCGCTCGCTCGAGCACGCCTCGGCGGGCAGCCTCGCTCCGGCGCGGACCGCGCTCGCCGAGCTCGGGCTGCCGGAGGACGCCCGCGCCGAGTCCCTCGCGCCGGAGCAATTCGCCGCCCTCTCCGCGAAGCTGCGCGGCTGATGCTGCTCCACGCCCCGGCCAAGCTCAACCTCTGCCTCTACCTCGGCGGTCGCCGCCAGGACGGGCTCCACGAGCTCTGCTCGCTGTTCGAGCCGCTCGCCCTCGCCGACCTGATCGAGGTGACGCCGGCCGAGCGCGACGAGGTGCTCTGCCCGGGGGTCGAGGGGGAGAACCTGGCGGCGCGGGCGCTGGCCGGGCTGCGCGAGCGCGGCTGGACGCGCGAGCCGCTGCGGGTGCGGATCGAGAAGCGGGTGCCGGTCGCCGCGGGGCTGGGGGGCGGCAGCGGCGACGCCGCCGCGATCCTGCGCCTCGCCGCCGGTGAGGTGGAGGATCTGCCGACGCTGGCGGCGGAGCTGGGCGCCGACGTGCCCTCGCAGCTGCGCCCGGCGCTGGCGCTGGTGCAGGGGATCGGGGAGCGGATCGAGCCGCTGCCGGAGCCGGTCGAGCACGCCGCGGTCCTGCTGCCGGGTGGCGGCGGCCTCAGCACCGCCGCCGTCTTCGCCGAGGCCGACCGCCTCGGGCTCGGGCGGGGGGCGGAGGAGCTCGACGCCCTGGCGGCGCGCCTGCGCGAGGTCGCCGGAGCCGGAGCCTCGCCGCTCGGCTATCCCGACCTGCTCGTCAACGACCTCGAGCCGGCGGCGCTCTCGCTGCGGCCGGACATCGGCGAGGCGCTCGACGCCCTGCGCGGCGCCGGCGCGCCGGTGGCGATCCTCAGCGGCTCCGGCCCCACCGCGGGCGGGCTCTTCCCCGATCTCGCCGCGGCGAAGGCGGCCGCGGAATCCCTCGATCCGGCCGAAGCGATCGTCTGCGCCGCCGGAATCGCGAGACTGACGCGATGAGGCTGCCGGGGGAAGGACAGGGAGCGAGCACGCGCAAACGGCTGCTGATCGGCGCGGCGGCCGTGGCGGTCGGGCTCGTCTACTTCTTCATCAGCCGCCAGCTCGGCCACATCGACCTGCAGGGGCTGCTCGAAGACATCTCCAACACCCTCGGCGCCTGGACCTACCTGCTGGTCGGCTTCTTCGCCTTCGCCGAGACGGGCGCCTTCATCGGCTTGGTCGTGCCGGGGGAGACGACGATGCTGATCGGCGGCGCCGTCGCCGGCCAAGGCGCGGTCGACCTCTACCTGCTGATGGCGATCGCCTGGTTCGCCGCCTGGCTCGGCGACACGACCAGCTTCTTCCTCGGCCGCCGGCTCGGCCGCGAGTTCGTCCTCAGGCACGGCTCCCGGGTCGGGATCACCCACGAGCGCTTCGAGAAGGTCGAGGGCTACTTCGACCGCCACGGCGGCAAGACGATCTTCATCGGCCGCTGGATCAGCCTGGTCCGCGCCCTCGCCCCCTTCATCGCCGGCAGCTCCGGGATGCAGTACCGCGCCTTCGTCCCCTACAGCGTCCTCGGCACCGGGCTCTGGGCGACGCTGCACATCCTCGTCGGCTACTTCTTCTCGCGCAGCATCGAGACCGCCGGCCACTACGCCGCCCGCGGCGCGTTCGCGCTGGCCACGCTGATCGCGCTGGTGATCGGCACGGTCTACCTCGTCCGCTGGTTCAAAGTCGAGGAGAACCGGGAGAAGGCGGTGCGGTGGATGGAGGAGCACCGGGCCACGGCGTGGCTGCTCGCGCTGACCCGGCGGCCCCAGATCCGCTTCCTCTGGAACCGGGTGACGCCGGGCGGCACCTTCGGCCTCGAATTCACCTCGCTGATGGCGGTGCTCTCGGTCTCCCTCTTCGTCCTGATCGCCTACGCGGTGGCGATCGGCGGCGACCCCGGCCCGACCCCCGGCGACGAAACCTCGATCGAAGTCGCCGAATGGCTCCAGGCGAGCTTCCTCACCGACGTCGCCGAGGCGGTCTCCTGGCTCGGCTCCGGCGCCTTCACCTGGGGCCTGGCGCTGGTCTGTGCGGCGCTGCTGGCCTGGCGGCGGCACTGGGTCGAGCTCTGGGTCCTGCTGGCGGGGATGGCGATCACCCAAGTCGGGATCTGGGAGTTCGCGGACGCGATCGATCGGCCCCGCCCACCCGAGCCGCTGGTCTCCAGCGAGGGCTCCTCCTACCCCAGCGCCCACGCCGCTCACTCCGTCATCTACCTCTGGCTGGCGGTGACGATCGTGCTGCGGCTGCGGGTGGGGATGGCGCGCGGCACCGCGGTCGTCCTCACCGGCCTCACTCTCACCGCCCTGATCGGGCTCTCCCGCGTCTACCTCGAGGTCCACTACATGAGCGACGTCAGCGGCGGCTGGGCCCTGGGCGCCGCCGCCTTCTCCCTCTGCGCCGCGATCGGGCTGGTCGTCTCGCAAGTGCGCCAGAATCCAGAGCGTGATGTCTCTGCCCCTGGCTGACCTGGGCCAGCAGTACCTGCTCTTCGGCATCGCCGGGTTCGTCTGCCTGGTCATCTTCGTGACCCTGATCCTCAGCCCGGCGCTGGGCGCCTACGGACGGCTCTGGGAGAAGGCGGCGGCCGGGTTCCTCTCGGTCTTCGTCCTCGCCGCGCTGGTGATCGGCGGGGTCGTGATCGGGCTGGTGATCGTCTACTACTACAACGACATCACCGATCTGCTCGGGATCTAGCCTGGCTGCGGCGGACCGGCGCATGGCGGCGTCCTTGCCCTGCTTGGCCCGGCGCCGCGAGGCTCGCACCCGGATAATGGCTCGATGCCCGATTCTGGGATCAGCGAGCGTGCGGGCCTCCTCGATGCGCTTTCGGAGGCGGTCGAGTCCGGTGCCGGGCTGCCCGCCGTGGCCCGGGCGGCGGCGCGCCTGCTCGACGCCAGCGTCGCCCTGATCGACCGCTCCAGCGCCGTGCTGGCGGTGGCCGGCGCCTCCTCGGACCAGGAGCAGAAGCTGCTCTCGGGCGGCGAGGGGGTGACCGCGGTCGAGCTGCGCGTGGCCGACGCGGCGGTGGGCGAGCTGCGCTACCGGGCGAAGGCGGCGCCCGACCCGGCGATCGCGCGGATGGTGACGACGCTGCTGGCGCTGGAGCTGGAGCGCTCGCGCTCGCCGGAGTGGGAGAGCGAGGAGGCGGCGGGGGCCTTCGTGACGGCGGTGCTGCGCCGCGAGGTGACCGATCGGCGGGACATCGTCGCCCAGGCCGAGGAGCTCGGCGCCGACCTCGACCGCGGCGCCGGGGTCGTGGTGCTGCGGGCGGCGCCGCGCTCGGCGCAGACGGGCGAGTGGCGGGAGCGGGTGCTGGTCCTGGCGCAGCGGGCGCTGCGGTCGCTGGCGCCCGGCTCGCTGGCGGCGAGCGACGGCGGCGAGGTCGCGGCGGAGATCTCGGCGATCGTCCCGGCCGAGGACGACGAGCGGCTGGCCCGGGCAGCCGCCGGGCTGTCCCGCGAGCTCGAGGACAGCCTCGGCGGCTTCCACCTGACCGTCGGGCGCAGCCGCCGCTGCGCCGACCCGGTCGACCTCTACCGGGCCGGCAGCGAGGCCCACCTCGCGGTCAACGTCGGCGAGGCGGAAGGGCGCTCGATGCTCGCCTTCGAGGACACCGGCGCCTACCGGCTGCTGCTGCCGGCGATGAGCGAGGACCCGGCCGAGCTGGAACGGTTCTACGCCGAGACGATCCAGCCGCTGGTCGCCTACGACGAGCAGTACGAGACCGAGCTGGTCGCCACCGTCGAGGCCTACCTCGACAACGACGGCAACGTCGCCGCCACCGCCAAACAGCTCTTCACCCACCGCCACACGATCCGCTACCGCCTCGAGCGCGTCCGCGAGCTCTGCGGCCACGACGTCAGCTCGACCGAAGGCCGCGAGAAGCTCGGCCTGGGCCTCAAAGCGATGCGCGTCCTCGGCATCGCCTCCCCGCGCGGCCCGGCGATGGAGCCCGGGGCGAAGGGCGGCAAAGTCGCGCGGGCGGCGGAGGAGTAGCTCGAACGGCAGTTACTCCGGGGGGAGGATTCGAACCCCGCTCCTTCAGGACCAAAACCTGACGTGCTAGCCAGTTACACCACCCCGGACTGTCTGGCATGAGACTACCGTGGGAAACAGGACCGCAGCTTTCTGTCTTCACCACATGAGACAATGAATCTCATGGGGGGAAGACGTCTCAGCTATTCAGAGGAGCAGGCGAGAGAGGCCATCGGCGCCTCGTACTCTTGGGCCGAGAGCCTGAGAAAGCTGGGCCTGTGCCCTTCCGGTGGTGCTTGGCGAGTTCTGCGGAAGCACGTCAAAGCTTGGGGAATATCGACTGAGCATTTTGACCCTACTCGTGCGCATGAAGGCAATGAGCGGACCAAGAAACGGCCGATCGAGGAGCTGCTGGTTCAGAACTCCACCTGCTCGCGTCAGAACCTGAAGCGCCGCCTTTACCAGGAGGGCTTGAAAGACCCTCAGTGCGAGATGTGCGGCCAGGACGAGAACTGGAGGGGTGCGCGCATGGCGATGATCCTCGACCACATCAACGGCGTGCGCGACGACAACCGGATCGAGAACCTGAGAATCGTCTGCCCCAATTGTGCGGCAACTCTTTCGACGCACTGCGGTCGCAAGAACCGGATCTCCCGTGAGCCAATGCAATGTCGTAGATGCGAACGCGAGTTTGTCCCGGGTTCATCAAGTCAGCGCTATTGCTCCAGAGAGTGCGGTACCAGGTGGGACCGATCCCAGCTGCGCGGCAAGCCGAAGCCCGAGTATCGACGCGCGGGTCGACCGCCATACGAGCAACTGCTCGCCGAGATCGAAGCCACCAGCTACTGCGCCGTCGGCCGGAAGTACGGCGTCTCCGACAACGCGGTCCGCAAGTGGGTGAAGTTCTACGAGCGGGAACGGGAGCGGCAGGCGCGGGTTACGTCCGCGTAGGGCACTAGCTTCTTCTTCATGGAGATCGGTGGGACGGCGCTGGACCCAGAGGTCAAGGAGGGGCTGAGGAAGAGCTGGAAGCCGCTGATGGCCGCCGGCGTGCTGGCGATCCTAATCGGCTGCTTCGCGATCCTGGTCCCGGCGGTGGCCTCGGTGGGGACGGCGATCTTCATCGGCTGGGTGCTGCTGATCGTCGGCGGGGTGCTGGTCGCCGCGGCGTTCTCGGCGCCCTCGATCGGGACGCTGGTGCTGCGGCTGCTGTGGGCGATCCTCACCGTCCTCGTCGGTTTCTGGCTGATCGTCGAACCCGACAACGGGACGCTGACCCTGACGCTGGTGCTGGGGATCTACTTCCTCTTCATGGGCCTGACCCGGACCACGGTCGCGATCATCGCCCGCGGCGAGCCGAACGCCGGGCTGCTCGGGCTGAGCGGCGTCGCCGGCCTCCTGATCGGCGTCCTCGTCCTCGCCGAGCTTCCCGACTCCGCCGACTGGGCGATCGGCCTCCTCGTCGGCATCGACCTGATCTTCGCCGGCTGGACTTTGACTTCTGTGGCTCTGCTGGGTCGCGATCTCTCGAAGTCCGCCTGATCGTCAACCGGGACGGCAGTTCGCGGCAGGACCCGTGCGCCGGTCGCTCTCGCCGGCCTGGAATCAGCTTCCAGAATAGGATTCGGGGGTGAGTTCCCCGCTGGTTCTCGTCATGGCGGCGGGCGAGGGCACGCGCATGCGCTCGTCGACGCCGAAGATGCTGCACCCCGTCTGCGGCCGGGCGATGGTCGCCTGGCCGATCATCGCCGCGCGCGAGGCCGGCGCCGGGCGTGTCGCGGCGATCGTCTCGCCGGGGCGGGACCTCTCCGCCGGCCTGCCCGAGGACGTCGAGACGGTCGTGCAGCCCACCTCCGACGGCACCGGCGGCGCGATCCGCGCGGCGCTGCCGTTGATCGAACAGAGCGAGACGGTGCTGATCCTCTCCGGCGACGTGCCGCTGATCTCGCAGGAGACGATCGCCGGCCTGCTCGCGGCCCACGAGTCCACCGATGCGGTGGCGACGATGCTGACGATCGAGCTCGAGGAGCCCGGCTCCTACGGCCGCGTCGTCCGCGACTCCTCCGGCGCCGTCGAGCGGGTGGTCGAGGCCAAAGCCGCCGGCGACGCCGCGGCCTGGCAGCTGGAGATCCGCGAGATCAACGCCGGCACCTACGTCTTCGACGCCGCGCCGCTGGCCGCCGCCCTGCAGGGCCTCGCCAACGACAACGCCCAGGGCGAGTACTACCTGCCCGACGTCTTCCCGGCCCTGCGCGAGGCCGGCCACTCCGTCTTCGCCCACCGCGCCGACGACCTCGCGGTGACGATGGGCGTCAACAACCGCGTCGATCTCGCCGCGGTCGAGGCCGAGGCGCGCCGCCGCCTGCTCGAGCGGCACCTGCTCGCCGGCGTCACCGTCGTCGACCCCGCCTCCACCTGGGTGGACGCCGACGTCGAGATCGCCGCCGACGCCCGGATCGAGCCCGGGACCAGCCTGCGCGGCCGCACCGTCATCGGCCCGGGCGCCATCGTCGGCCCGCTCAGCACCCTGATCGACTGCTCTGTCGGCGCCGGCTCGCAGGTCCTCCACTCCTACCTGGTCGAGTGCGACGTCCAGGACCGCTGCTCGGTCGGCCCCTTCGCTTACCTGCGCCCCGGCGCGGTGCTCGAGGACGGCGCCAAGGCCGGCACCTTCGTCGAGATCAAGAACTCCCAGGTCGGCGAGGGGACGAAGGTCCCGCACCTCTCCTACGTCGGCGACGCCGAGATCGGGCCCGGCAGCAACCTCGGCGCCGGCACGATCACCGCTAATTACGACGGATTCCGCAAGAACCGGACGGTGATCGGCAGCAAGGTGCGCATCGGCGTTGACACGATGCTGATCGCACCGGTAGAAGTCGGCGACTCCGCCTACACTGGCGCTGGCGCAGTGATCAAGGACGACGTGCCCGAGGGGGCGCTGGGCGTCAGCGAGAACGCGCAACGGAACATCGACGGATACGCCGCTCGCAAGGCGGCCGAGATGCGAGAGGACAAGACCCCGTGAGCATGATCGAGGAGCGCCCGCAGACGGCGACCGGCATCGACCACGACTACACGAAGCGGATGATGGTCTTCGGCGGCCGCTGCTCGATGGACCTGGTCGCCAAAGTCGCCGGCAAGCTCGACCTCGACCTCGGTCAGGTGACGCTGAAGACCTTCGCCGACGGCGAGGTCTACTGCCGCTACGAGGAGTCGATCCGCGGCGCCGACGTCTTCCTGGTCCAGTCGACCTGCGCCAACGAGCAGGAAGACATGACTCCGAACGACGCGCTGATGGAGCTGCTGACGATGATCGACGCCGCCCAGGGCGCCTCCGCGCACCGCATCATCGCCGTCCTCCCCTGGTACGGCTACGCCCGCCAGGAC
>DASUQZ010000179.1:0-12311 GCA_036280335.1 Solirubrobacterales bacterium | reverse complement strand
CCGGGAGGAGGGACCGCCGCGGATCGACCTCACCGCGGTCGAGGAGATCGAGCCGCTGATCGAACTGAAGGTCGAGAAGGACGAGCTTCCGGAGGTGGCGGGGCTGGAGCGCTGGCTGGCAGCGCGCTTCGTCGGGCGGCTGCCGGGGAGCGGCGATGCGAGCGAGTGAGCTGATCGACTCGCCGGTCTACGAGGACGGCCGCCTCGCCGGGATCGTCCGCGACCTGCGGGTGGAGGCGGAGCCCGCGGCCGACGGCAGCTTCGCCGTCCTCGGCCTCGTCCTCGGCGACCCCGGCCCTCGCGCCGCCGCCGCCCACGCCTGGGGCTTCGCCGAGGGGCGAGCCCAGGGACCGTGGCTGCTGAGACGGCTCGTCGGCAACGGCGCCTCCCGCTTCGTCCCCGCCGACCGGGTGGTCGACTGGGGCCCCGAGCGGCTGCAGATCAGAGGGGAGGGCCGATGAGCAAGGGCGAGGCGATGCTCTTCGGCTGGGCGCTCTTCGCGCTCCTGCTGGGGACCGTGGCGGTGCTCGTCCGGCGCGGCGGACGTTAGGCGGCGGGTTCGGACCGGCTGCGCCGCTGCCAGGGCCAGCGGCCCTCCAACTCCACCTCGAGCGTGAAGCTGAGGAAGGTCCGCACCAGCACGATCACGGCCAGGACCCCGACGCTGCGGAAGGTGGGCGAGACCGCGACCGTGCGGATGATGTCGGCCGCCACCAGGAACTCCAGGCCGAGCAGGATCGCTTTCCCAACGCGCTGGCGGTAGAGGCGATAGCTCTCGTCGAACCGCCGCCGCTCGAACGCGTGGCGGACGAACAGCACGGTGGCCAGCAGGAGGCCGATGACGATGACCGCGACCCCCGCCCAGTCGATTGCCTTGCCGACCTGCTCGACGGTGTCGGCGAAGCCGCCGTCGGTCATCCTGCCCGCCTCCGCGGCTCTCGATCACCGCGCGCGCCGATCACCCAGTTTGCGAGCCGAGCGACGGCGCCGCGGCCGGTGCTGGTGCTCCAGGCGGCCACCAGCACCAGCAGGAGCGAGGTGGCGACACCGGCGACGAGCCTGACCCACCACTCGCCGCCGACGCCGAACCCCACCGTGACGCCGACGCTCAAAAGCACGCCCAGCAGCGTGATCCCGGTGGCGGTGAGGGTTATGTCCTCAGGCGAACGTCCCGACGTGCCACCGTTTCCCTCGCCGCCTTGCATCTCGTGGCGCTACTTCATCGCGCTGAGGAGCTGGCCGCAGGCGTCCTCGCAGCGCCGGCAGGCCTCGGCGCAGACGCGGCAGTGCTCGTGACGGTCGGCGTGCTCCTCGCACTCCTGCGCACAGGTGGCGCACGCTTCCGCGCAGGCCTGCAGCTGCGCCTTCGAGGTGGGGGCGTCGTATTCGGTCTGCCGGGTCAGCACCCGCCCGGTGACATCGCAGATGTCCGCGCAGTCGAGGTTGAGGCGGATGCACTTGCGCAGCTCTTCCACCCCATCCTCCGATAGGCACGCGTCCGCGCAGGCGGTGCAGGATTGCGAGCACTCGAAGCACTCGGCGATGCAGCGGGCGAGGACGTCGCGGTCGACGTTCCCCTCCCAGGGGTGGGTGTCGAGCATCTGTTTCGGCAGGGTTGCGGTTGCCATTGATCGGCCCTCCAGCGGTAGTCGATTGCCGTTGTTCTCTCCAGTCCTGGTCGGCTACCCGCTTGACGCTCGAAGCAACTTCGCAAGCCGGCGGATTTGTCGGCGCTCTGACCAGACCCGGTGGGTGCGGCGGCCGTGCCCGCCCGACCCGCAGCTGTTCCGGGCCGGCTTCGTTACGCGGGCCGGGAGGTGGGTAGCAGGTCATAGATGCCCGAACTGATTCGCGAGGGCGAGATCGAAGTCGCGCAGGACCTCGACCACGAGAGGCGCGCCTACACCGCCCGCAAGGTCGCGACCGTCCTCTTCGTTCTCCTCATCGTCGCCGGCCTGCTCGGCCTCCTCGGCCGCTCGGGCCCCCTCAGCGACGCCAGCGCCCGCGACGGCTCGCAGCTGGAGGTCGGGTACGAGCGCTTCCTGCGGATCGACTCGCCCACCGAGCTGGAGGTCTCGCTCGGCGCCGGCAGCGGCCCGACCGAGCTGGCGCTCGCCTCCGACTACCTGGAGGGCTTCAACGTCTCCGGCTTCACCGTCGAACCGGAGAGCTCGAGCGTCGAAGGAGACCGCGTCGTCTATGTCTTCGACCAGAGCGCGCCGTCGCAGATCACCGTCGTCCTCGAACCGGAGGAGATCGGCTTCCAGAGCGCCACCCTCTACGGGCCGGGCGGCGCCGAGCTGTCCTTCGACCAGTGGGTGTGGCCGTAGATGGAAATGGTGCTGAGAGCCGCCGCGATCTACGTGATCGTCTTCATGTTCTTCCGCCTCAGCGGCAAGCGCACCATGTCGCAGCTGACGGCCTTCGACCTCGTCCTGCTGCTGATCATCTCCGAGGCCACCCAGCAGGCGATCCTCGGCGACGACTTCTCGATCGTCGGCGGCGCGCTGGCGGTCGTCACGCTGATCATGCTCGAGCGGCTCTCCGACACGCTCAGCTGGCGCTCCGACCGCTTCGACCGGCTGTTCAACGACGGGCCGGTGATCGTCGTGGAGAACGGGCGGCCGCTCCGCGATCGCATGGAGAGGTACCGGTTGAGCGACGACGACGTCGTCCAGGAAGCGCGGTCGACGCAGGGCATCGAGCGCATGGACCAGATCAAGTACGCCGTGCTGGAGCAGACCGGCTCCATCTCCGTGGTTCCGAGATCCGGCTGAGGATGACGCAGGCTCGCCTGGCCCTGGAGAGGCTGCACAACACGTTCTGGGTGCCGCCGGCGGCCGGGATCGTGCTGGCGATCGCCCTGGCGCTGGCGCTGCCGGCGGTGGACGGCTGGGTCTCGCTGCCGGACGCCGTCTCCTTCAGCGGCGGCCCGGACACGGCGCGGGCGGTGCTGCAGATGATCGCCACCGTCGCCGTCTCGGTCGCCGGGATCAGCTTCTCGGTGATCGTCGTCGCCCTGGTCCTGGCCTCCCAGCAGCTGAGCCCGCGGGTGATGCGCAGCTTCCAGCGGGACCCGGTCAACAAGGGGGCGCTCGCGGTCTTCCTCTCCACCGCGGCGTTCAGCCTGGTCGTCCTCGGCTCGATCGAAGACAGCCGCGACGAGGTGCCCGAGCTCTCGGTGACCCTGGCGATGGTGGCCGCGGCCATCTCGCTCGCGGTCTTCGTGCTCTTCCTCCACCACATCGTCCGCTCCCTCAACGCCTCCTCGGTGATCCGCCGGATCGCCGCCGGCGGGCACCAGGCGGTCGACGCGCCCTACCCGGCCGAAGCCGGAGAGCCGGCGGGGGACGCAGAGGAGGCCGAGGCGACGGTGCGCGAGATCCTCGGCAGGTCGGCCCGCCGCGAGGTGCGGGCTCCCCGCGCCGGCTATCTGGTCTCCGTCAAGGCGGCCGACCTGATCGCGCTCGCCGAGAGGTGCGACGGCTTCGTCGAGCAGCGCGTCGCGATCGGGGACTTCGTCCTCACCGGCGGCATCGTGGGGTTGGTCTGGGCCGCCGAGCCGGGGGTAGATCGGCTCGCAGCGGGGGCGGACCGTGCCTTCGTCCTCAACGAGGAGCGCCTCGTGGACGACGACGTCGCCTTCCCGATCCGGCAGCTCGCCGACGTCGCCCTGAAGGGGCTCTCGCCGGGGATCAACGATCCGACCACCGCCGAGAACGCGATGGACTCGGTCGCCGACACCCTCGTGCGCGTGGCCCGGCAGCCGGCCCCGATCATGCTCCGCCTCTCGCCCGGCGGCACCCCGCGGCTGCGAGCGGTCGCCCCCGACCTCGACGACCTGGTCCGGCTCGGCTTCGACCAGGTCAGGCGCGCCGGCGCCTCCCACCCCTCGTTCTCGGCGCGGCTGCTGGAGCTGCTCGGGGAGATGCGGGAGCTCGGCGGGGAGCGGGCGGCGGCATCCGGCGAGATCGGGCGCCAGGCGCGCGCGATCAGGGACGAAGCGCGGGCTCTGGTGCGGATTCCAGAGGACGCGGATCTGCTGACGAGCGCCTACGACCGCGTGGCGAGACGGCAATAGCCCTCGTCGTGCCGCTGTCAGCTGACTGACATCGCACTGCCTCCCCGGCGGGGAGGCGGGTAGCCGTCTGTCAGCAAACGACTACGGGAGGAATGCGATGCGCTGGAGCGCGAGGCGAGCAAAGTTGGGATCGGCGGTCTGCGTCATGGCACTGCTGGCGGCGTCGTCGCTCCTTGCCGCGGCCGGCTCCGTCGCCCACCACGAGAAGAGCAAGAAGGCGATCGCGCCGGTGGACAGATCCGACGCCAGCGCCACGCACCTCGCGCGCTCGATCCTCGAAGGCGGCTCCCCCGACCTCGTCCGCTCCAAGTTCGTCACCGTTCCGCCCGGAGGCGAGCCGGTGGCGATCGGCAGCAGGCCGCTCGCCGGGTTCCCGCGCAAGGGCGGTTCGTTCGCGATCCTCTCGACCGGGTGCGCCCTTCTCGCCGACAACCCCAACAAGAACGGCTACCTGGGCTGCCGCAACGGCGGGGTGAAGACCCGCGGCGCCCGCGACGTGGTGATCTGGCGGATCCGGGTCAAGGTCCCGCAGGGGGCCAACTGCCTCTCGTTCCGCTTCAAGTTCCTCTCCGACGAGTACCCCGAGTGGGTCGGCTCCGAATACAACGACGCGCTGATCGCCGAGGTCGGCCGTTCCCCCGGGTGGAAGGCGTCCGGCAACCAGGACCCGACGATCACCGCCCCCCGGAACTTCGCGACCACTCGCGACGGGAACCTGATCAGCGTCAACGGCACCGGGGTGGCCAGGGTCACCCGCAAGGCGGCGAAGGGAACCACCTACGACGCCGCCACCGGCAAGCTCCGCGCCTCGACCCGCGTCAAGCCCGGCAGCCGGCTGCTCTACATCTCGATCTTCGACCAGGGCGATCGCCAGTACGACTCGGCGGTGTTCATCGACCGCCTGATCGTCCGCAAGGCGGCCAACTGCCGGTCGGGTGTCGTCGGGTCCAAGTGAGGGTAGACGCGAGACGTGATCTGGCTGATCCTCATCATCCTGCTCGTCCTCGTCTTCGGTCTCGGCACCGTGATCGAGGTCGCCTTCTGGACCCTCCTGGTCATCGCCGCCGCGGTGCTCATCCTGGGCCTGGCGACCGCGCGCGCCCTCGGACGCTGACCACGGCTGTGCCGCTGAGTCCGGGGGCGGCGGCGCTACGAGTCGAGCTCCTGGTCGAGGCCGAGGCCGCGGCTGGCCGGGGTGGCCGTGAGCCCGTGCAACAGGATCGATAGCCCGACGCAGGCGATCACCGTCCAGTAGATCGCCGTCGACTCCTCTGCGCTCAGCGCGCCCGCGCCGATCGCCACCGCGACGTAATAGAAGGAGCCGACGCCGCGGACTCCGAACCAGCCGATGAACAGGCGCTCCGATCGCGGCATCCTGCTGCCGAGGAGGGAGACGAGGACCGCTGCCGGCCTGATCGCGAAGAGCAGCGCCGCTGCCAGGGCCCAGCCGCCGATTCCCGGCTCGGAGAGGCCGACCAGCGTCACCGTGCTGCCGAGCAGCAGCACCAGCGCGAGCTCGCTGACCCGCTCGATCTCGGCGATGCCGCGGTGGACGGGCTGGTGGTACTCGTGCTCGCGCTCGCGGCGCCGGAAGGCGAGCCCGCCGGCGAAGGCGGCGAGGAATCCGTAGGCACCGAGAACCTCCGCCGAGCCGTAGGCGACGAGCACGCCGGCGATGGCCAGCCAGCCGTCGTACTCGGCGAGCAGCCACTCGCGCTCGCGCAACGCCGAGGTGGCGGCCGCCAGGGCCCACCCGGCCACCGCCCCCACCAGGGTTCCGACGGCGATCGCGTAGAGGACGTCGGCGAGCAGCCAGCTGGTCAGCGAGGGGCCGGCGGGTTCCGCCACCAGCAGGCCGAGGAAGACGAAGGGAAAGGCGAGCCCGTCGTTTAGCCCCGCCTCGGAGGTCAGCGCGAAGCGCGGCTCCTCCTCACCGCCCTTGCCGGGAGGGCCGACCTGGATCTCCCCGGCGAGGACCGGATCGGTGGGAGCGAGGGCGGCGGCGAGGACGATTGCCGCACCCCAGGAGAGGCCCATCGCCAGGTTGCCGAGCACGGCGATCAAGCCGATCGTCAGCGGCATCGCCAGGCCGATCAATCGCACGGTCGAGCCCCATCCCCGCCAGCTCAGACGCCGGTCGAGGCGAATCCCGGCCGAGAACAGCGCGACCACCACCGCGAGCTCCGCCGCCCGTTCGATCGCCGCCGAGTCCTCCAGGGGGTCGAGCAGGCCCACCCCGAACGCGCTCAACCCCAGAGAGGCGGCGGCACCCATGAACAGGTAGACCGTCGCCGAGGTGAAGGCGCGGCCGCTCTCGCGCGAGAGGGCGACGACCGCCAGCAGCAGGGCCGCGCCGCCGGCGAGCAGAGCGATCGCGTAGAGGTCGCCGAAGTGAAACCCCGGCGCCGCCGCGGTGGGGGGGATGGCAGTGGTCATGTGTCGGTCCTACCCGCCGAGGCAACCTTCGGCTCGACCCGGTTGACTGTGTCCTCGTGATCACCTATTCCATGAGCCTGTCGGCCGACGGCTACATCGCCGGACCGGACGGGAGCTTCGACTGGGCGGTGCCCAGCGAGGAGCTGCACCGGTTCCACAACGAGCGCGTCGGGGCGGTCGACGCGCAGCTGCTCGGCCGGCGCCTCTACGAGACGATGCTGGTGTGGGACACCGAGGAGTTCTCGGACCCCGTGATGGCGGAATTCGCCGAGATCTGGCGGCCGCTCGAGAAGATCGTCTTCTCGACCACGCTGGCGAGCGTCGAGGGCAGCAACCGCCTGGCGACGGGAACGCTCGAGGAGGAGATCGCCGCGCTCGGGGACCGGAGGATCGCGGTCGGCGGCGCCGGCCTGGCGGCGGAATGCATGCGGCGCGGCCTGATCGACGAGTTCGAGCTGTTCGTCGCCCCCGTCGTGATCGGCGGCGGCACGCCGTACTTCCCGCCCGACGTGCAGGTCGACCTCGAGCTGGTCGAGACCCGCACGTTCGACGGAACCGTGTACCTGCACTACCGCCGTCGCGGCTAGCGGTTCGGCGTTCAGCCGAGCTGCTCGGCGAGCCCGACGATGATGCCCTCGGGGCCGCGCACGAAGCAGAGCCGGTAGGCGTCCTCGTACTGCGCGATCTCGTCGAGGAGCTCGGCGCCGTGGTTGCGCAGGCGGGCGACGACGTCGTCGATGTCGTCGACGGCGAACATGATGCGGCGTATGCCCAGCGCGTTTGCCGGCGCATCTTCCGGCTCGGCCCTGACCGCCGGCGGCGTGTGGAACCTCGTCAGCTCGACCCCGCCGTGGCCGTCCGGGGTCCGCAGCATGACGATGTCGGCGCGGACGTCGTCGAGCCCCACCACGCGGCCCGCCCAATCGCCCTCGACCTGCGTCTCCCCTTCCACCGACATGCCGAGCTCGACGAAGAACGCCTTGGCCGCCTCGAGGTCCTCGACGACGATGAGGACGTTGTCCATCCGCTGAATCGCCATGGCCCGCAGCTTAGTGTCGGGTCGAGCCGCGCCGGCTCGGTCCGCCGCGTCGCTAGCCAGACCTTCAGGGCTGGTCAGTCCACCAGTCGCGACGGCCTTCGACGTCGTCGCGTGGATCCTCGCCTAGGTTGGGAGCGCCGATGACGAGGATCTCGAGACCCTCCGGCCCGGCCTCGTAGCCCCGCCAGGTACCGGGCGCGACGCGCACCGCGTCCCATTCCTCCAGCTCGACGATCTCGTCGTCGAGCTTCATCCGCCCGCTCCCGCGCAGGACCACGTAGACCTCCTCCTGCCGCTTGTGCGTGTGGCCGTAGGGGAAGCGATAGCCGGGCGGGATGCGCTGGTAGCCCAGGCCCGACTTCTCGAGCTCGAGGGCCTTGGTCGCGAGGCGGAACTCCAGGTCCGGCGAGCCGTCGAAGTTGGACCCGACGTCCCCCACGTCCTCCTTGAGGTTCCTGAGAGTGAACGGCACGGAGAAACCCTATCCGGGGCCCTCCGCGAGGCCGGCCGATCCGCGCTGAGCGGATCGTTTGCTCCATGGGTCTTCGCTACGCTTGGGAGGCGACGCGGTGCGACCCCCGCCGAGTCGTCCCGAAATAGCGAGACAAGCGATTCGGTCAGCCTCGACCGGCTTCGCGGGCCTCCGTCGAAAGCAATTCGATCGTCGCCCGGAGGAGCAGGATGCGCGTATTCAGGATCAGCGAGCGCGAGCTGAACGCGGAGTGCCGCGAGGTTCGCCTGGAGGGAGAGCTCGACCTCTCGGTGGCCGAGCGGTTTCAGCAGCGGCTCGATGCCGCCGCCGCGGACGGCGTCGACGTCCTCGTCTGCCTGCGGGAGTGCGATTTCATCGACTCGACCGGAATCGCGGTGATCGTCCTTACCCACCGGCTGATGTCGGACAAGGGCCGGCGCCTGGTCGTCTGCCATCCCTCCGCGGAGGTGAGGCGCATCCTCGAGATGACCGGCCTGGTCGAGGAGGGCATCCTGGTCGACGGCGCCGACGGAGCGCTGGCCGAGCGCTTCGGGCACCTGGCCGGCGGCTCGACCCGGCGCTAAGCCTCCTCGGAGGTCAGGTAGAAGATCTCGGCGGAGACGTCGCGGTTCGTGTCCATCCCGCTGATGAAGGCCCGGACCTTCCTGCCGAGGACCCGTTCCACGATCCCGACGAACTCACCCTCGGTCGCGTACTGGAAGTACATCCGCGTGTCGCGCAGGCGCTGGTGCTCTCCCAGGGCCGCGAGCGACCGCTCGGCCGGGGTCATGCTGTCCTCCAGGGTGCAGATCACCGTGTCCGGACCGGCGAAGTCGGTGCGCGCCTTGGTGGGGCCGCGGCCGAACTGCTCCTTGTAGAGGCGGACCATTTCCCGCGAGAGCTCTGCGCGAACGGAATAGGTCGCGGAATCGTCCCCCTGGACGGGGGTGCTGCGGTGCTCATTCAATTGCCTGGTTCTCCGACCCCCCTCTGGGTCTGGCCGCGCGCAAGGAGGAGGAGGTTGAGAACCCGACGAACGGTGCTGCTTTTTGAGAGTAGCGCGTCTCTTTTCAGCGGCATCGACACCAAGCAGGACGTGGCGACGGTGATCTTCTACCTACAGCCCAGATGGAGGCTGAGGCGGCCCTCTACACTGGAGATCGGGTGCCTTCCGGTGTAGGCGAAAGAAACGAACGGCGGGCTATGGTCGCCGGCGGAACTGTCCTCTTGAGGTCGTAGGGCGCACGGCGGACTCGGAACGGACGCGCGAGAGCGCTGCGTAACCCGTCCGCTGCCAATCGTCAGATCAGCCCCTCCTCGCGCAGCCACTCCTCGGTCAGCGCCATGCCTTCGGCGAGCCCGATCCGCGGTTCGTAGCCGAGCTCGCGGCGCGCCTTCTCGATCGAGTAGGTGCCGCGCCGCGTCAGGTAGCGGATCGTGGCGGGGTTGACCTCGGTCGTCCCGCTGCGGAACCGGTAGGCGAGCCGGTTCAGCCCGGCGAGGGCGAGCGCGACCGGCGTCGGCAGGCAGATCGGCCCCCGCCTGCCGAGCATCCGGAAGTAGTGGCCGAAGAACTCCCTGGTGGTGACGCCGACCCCGTCGGAGAGCACGTACACCTGTCCGGCGGCGCGCGGCGCGTCGATCGCCAGCAGGACGCCGTCGACCAGGTTCTCGACGAAGACCGGGCTGAACACGCTCCTGCCCAGCGCCGGCAGCGCGAAGCGGTTGGCGCGGATCTCGGCCAGCGGCAGCACCGTCCAGGGCCGCGAGCCGGGGCCGTAGACGTCGCCTGGGCAGATCACCGTGACCGGCACCTCGCCCGCCGCGTGCGCCTGCAGCGCCACCTGCTCGGAGGCGACCTTGGTGTCGACGTAGGGGTTGCCGTCGGTGCGCACCGGGTGCGCCTCGGTCACCCCGTCGGGGAAGTCGACGTCGGAGAAGGCGCGCACCGAGGAGAAGTGGACGAAGCGGCCGGCGCCGGCCCGGGCGGCGCCCTCCAGCGCCAGCCGGGTGCCGAGCACGTTCAGCCGCCAGGACTCCTCGTGGCCGGCGGCGTTGGAGACGAGGGCGGCGGTATGGACGACGACGTCGCAGCCGGCCATCGCCTCCTGCCACCGGCCGGGAGCGCGGATGTCGCCGGCGAGGACGCCCGCCGCCGCGTCGCCGCGCAGGTCGACGCCGCGCACCTCGGCGCCGCGCTCGCGGAGCCGGGCCGCCAGGGCGCGACCGATGAACCCGGAGGCGCCGGTGATGAAGACGCGGCTCGCTCGCTCGCTCACCGGCGGCGGTAGACGAGGTGGGTGACGTGGGCCGTGGTGCGGCTCGACACCGGCGTCAGCTCCAGGTCGCCGACGCCCTCGAACACCCGCTCGCCGCCCCCGGCCACGAACGGCGCCACGTGGAGCCGCAGCTCGTCGACGAGGCCGGCGGCCAGGTACTGGTTGAGGGTGCCGGGGCCGCCGGCGATCGAGACGTCCTTCTCGCCCGCCGCCTCCCGGGCCCGCTCCAGCGCCGCCTCGATCCCGTCGGTGACGAAGTGGAACACGGTGCCGCCTTCCATCTCGATGCTGGGGCGCGGGCGGTGGCAGAGGACGAAGGTCGGCGCGTGGTAGGGCGGGTCGGCCCCCCACCAGCCCTTCCAGTCGAGGTCCCACTCGCCCTCTTCGGAGCAGAACATCTTGCGCCCCATCACGTAGGCGCCCGCGACGGTGACCGCCGCCTTCTCCTCGGCGTTTTCGCCGGCGTGGTCGAACTGCCAGGCGTGCAGGCGGTCGGCGTCGAGGTCCCCGAACGGCCGCTCCCGGCTCTGGCCGCGACCGCTGCCGTAGCCGTCCAGCGTGATCGACATGTCTGCGGTGACTCTGGGCATCTCTCCTCCTGTCATCGGGCTTGCATCGACACAGCCGGAATCCGGAACCGCCGCCGGTATTCCCCGGGGGCGAGGCCGGTCAGCCGCTTGAAGAGGCGCCGGAACGAGGCGGGGTCCTCGTAGCCGACCGCCCAGCTGACCCGCTCGACCGGCTCGTCGCTCGTCTCCAGCAGCCGTTTCGCGCGCTCGACCCGGATCCGCTGCACGTAGGCGATCGGCGTGTGGCCGGTGGCGGCCTTGAAGCGGCGCTTGAAGGTCCTCGCGGGGAGCCCCGACCAGCTCGCCATCTCCTCCACCGGCGCGGCGATCGCGTACCGCTCCGCGATCCCCCGCTGGGCGGCGACCACCGCGGCGTCGCCGTGGTCGGTCGGCGGGTCGAAGACGCGGAAGGCGGCCTGGCCGTCGCGGTGCCATTCCCAGAGCATGAAGCGGGCGACGGCCTGGGCGGTCGCAGGCCCGACGTGGGTGGCGATCAGGTGCAGGGCGAGGTCGTGCCAGGCGGTTGCCGCGCCGGAGGTGATCAGCCGCCCTCCCGGCCCGGAGATGACGAGGACCTCGGTCGGCCGCAGGAGGACGTCGGGGTGGCGGCGGCGGAAGCTGTCCTCCGACATCCAGTGCACGGTCGCCTCGTTGCCGTCGAGGAGGCCGGTCTCGGCGGTGAGGTTGGCGCCGGTGCAGGCCGAGCAGACCGTGCCGCCGCCGTCGTAGACGCGGCGCAGCCAGTGGACCAGCTTGGGGTAGCGGCCGGGCTTCCACTCGCCTTCGCGGCCGAACTCCATCGACGGCACGATCACCACGTCGGTCTCGGTCACCTCGTCGACCGAGCGGTGGGCGGTGATCGCGAGGCCGCTGGCGCTCTCCATCTCGCCGGCGGACTCGGCGACGATCTCGACCTCGAACGGGTCCCGCCCGCCGGCGCGGCGGTCCTCCGGCGCGGTCAGCGGGCCCACCGCGCTCAGGGTCTCGTACAGGCCGGTGACCGGCGAGACCGAGGACTGCGGCGTGGCGACGATGCTGACTCGCGTTGGCGGGGACTCCGGCACCGAACCTCCGATTTGGCACAAACGAACCGGTTGTGCGCATTATCGCCCTTGGCGGGGCCTGGCCCGCATTCGATGCTGCTCCTGTTCAACCAGCGAAGGAGCCAGCAGCCATGACCGTCCGCTCGACCACCCCGACCGACCCCGCCACCGCCCTCGCCGCGCGCCTGCGCGGGGCGGTGATCGGCCCCGACCATCCCGGCTACGAGGAGGCGCGCCGCGTCTGGAACGGGATGATCGACAAGCGCCCCGCGGCGATCGCCCGCTGCGCCGACGCCGACGACGTGGCGACGGCGATCCGGGTCGCCGCCGAGCACGACCTGCCCCTCGCCGTGCGCGGCGGCGGCCACAACGTCGCCGGCACCGCCGCCTGC
>DASUQZ010000178.1:0-2463 GCA_036280335.1 Solirubrobacterales bacterium | reverse complement strand
GAAGCTGCGCCGGCGCGGCTTCACCGTCCTCCGCTACACCGGCCGCCAGCTCGAACGCGAACCGGCCGCGATCGCCGCTGAGATCCGCGCCCGCCTCGCCTCGTAGAGTGGCGGGCGTGAGCGGCGACGCCCCCGAGCTCTTCCTGATCGACGGCAACAGCCTCGCCTACCGGGCCTTCTTCGCCCTGCCGGAGTCGATCGGCACCAGCGACGGGCGGCCGACCAACGCGATCTACGGCCTCGCATCGATGCTGGTGAAGATCATCGACGAGCACCACCCCGCCGGCGTCGTCGTCGCCTGGGACGCCGGCACCTCGGGGCGCACCGAGGCCTACGACCTCTACAAGGCGCAGCGCAAACCGCGGCCCGACCTGCTGCGCGAGCAGTGGCCGCACCTGATGCCGCTGGTCGAGGCCTTCGGCTACACCAACGTCAAGGTCGACGGCTACGAGGCCGACGACGTGATCGCCTCGCTGGTCAAGCGGGCCCGCGAGCAGGGGATCGAGGTGATGGTCGTCACCGGCGACCGCGACGCATACCAGCTGGTCGGCGAGGGGGTGCGGGTGATGAGCACCTCGCGCGGGATCACCGAGACCAAGATCTACGACCGCGCGGCGGTGGAAGAGCGCTACGGGGTGCCGCCGGAACTGATCTGCGACCTGATGGGCCTGCGCGGCGACACCTCCGACAACATCCCCGGCGTCCCCGGGATCGGCGAGAAAACCGCGACCCAGCTGCTGCAGCAGTTCGGCTCGCTGGAGGGGGTGCTGGAGAGCGTCGACCAGGTCTCCGGGAAAAAACGCAAGGAAAACCTCGTCGAGCACGCCGAGGACGCGCGCCTCTCCAAGCAGCTGGCGACGCTGCAGTACGACATCGACACGGGAGTGGACCTGGGGGCGGCGATGGCGAGCGAGCCCGACCGCGGCGCCCTGCGCGAGTTCATGCGCGAGTTCGAGCTGCGCGCGGTGATGGAGCGGCTCGAAGAAGCGCTGCCGGAGGGGGACGCGGTGCCGGGCCGCAGGGTCGAGACCGAGCTCGAGGTCGAGGCGGTCGAGGCGCAGCCGCAGGACATCGGCGACGGGCCGGTGGCGCTGGCGGTCGACGGCGACCGCTGGGCCGCCACCGAGGGAGAGCGCGTGCTGGTCGGCAACGCCACCCACGACGAGCTCGCGGTCGCCCTGCGCGGCAAGCCCTTCCTGGCCCACGACGCGAAGTCGCTGGGCGGAGGCCGCCACGGCGTCCTCGCCGCCGCCGCTCGCGAGGGGGTGGAGCTCGACCTCCACCACGACACGATGGTCGCCGCCTACCTGCTGGAGCCCCAGCGCCGTACCTACGACCTGGTCGAGCTCGCCGCGGACGCCGGCATCGGCATCGCCGAGGGCGCCGTCGCCGAGAAGCCGGAGGAGGACGACGGCCAGCTGGCGCTCGGCGAGGAGGTGGAGGCCGGCCTCGACCCCGCCGAGGAAGCGCGGCTGGTCGCCGCCCTGGTCGCCGTGCAGGCGCCGCGGATCGAGGAGCTGGGGCTGGAGCGCCTCCTGCACGAGGTCGAGCTGCCCCTGGTCGAGGTGCTGGCGGCGATGGAGCGCGAGGGCCTGAAGCTCGACGCCAAGCGCCTCGCCGAGGTCGGCGCCGGCTTCGGCGAGCGGATCGAGAAGCTGGAGAGCGAGATCTTCGAGCTGGCCGAGGAGGAGTTCACGATCGGCTCGCCGCAGCAGGTCGGCCGCATCCTCTTCGAGAAGCTCGGCCTGACGAAGAAGCGCCGCGGCAAGACCGGCTTCTCCACCGACGCCCGCGTCCTCGCCCAGATCCGCGACGAGCACCCGATCGTCGAGAAGATCGAGCACTGGCGCGAGCTGACCAAGTTGAAGAACACCTATTTGGACTCGCTGCCGGAGCTGATCGACCCCGAGACCGGCCGCGTCCACACCACCTTCAACCAGACCGCCACCACCACCGGCCGCCTCTCCAGCACCAACCCGAACCTGCAGAACATCCCGATCCGGACCGAGATCGGCCGCCCGGTGCGGGAATGCTTCGTCGCCGAGGAGGGCGCGCGGCTGCTGTCCGCCGACTACAGCCAGGTCGAGCTTCGCGTCCTCGCCCACGTCGCCGACGAGGCGGTCCTGAAAGAGGTCTTCAGGAAAGGCGAAGACGTCCACGCCGCAACCGCCGCCGAGGTCTTCGAGATCGAGCGCGACGAAGTCGACGTCGGCCAGCGGTCGAAGGCGAAGATGGTCAACTTCGGGATCGTCTACGGCCTCACCGGCTTCGGCCTCGCCGACCGCCTCAACATCCCCCGCAAGGAGGGGGAGGAATTCGTCTCCCGCTACCTGGAGCGCTTCCCGGCGGTGCGCGCCTTCCGCGAGCAGGTGATCGAGAAGGCCCAGGAGGAGGGGTTCGTGACGACGCTGATGGGGCGGCGCCGGCCGATCCCCGAGCTGCGCTCCGGCAATCCCAACACCC
>DASUQZ010000177.1:0-9280 GCA_036280335.1 Solirubrobacterales bacterium | reverse complement strand
AGGATGTACGCGTAGGAACGGACGAAGACGCCGAAGTTGCCCTGGAAGCCGCGCAGGCGGCCGATCGACTTCGGCCGCTCGTGGTCGAGGTCGAAGCTCGGGCCGTGGCCGTTGGAGCCCTCGCGGCGGACCACCTGCGGGCGCGGCAGGAAGGGCTCGATCCGGTCGGAGACGGCGATCGGTCCCGCGCCGGGGCCGCCGCCGCCGTGCGGCTGGCTGAAGGACTTGTGGAGGTTGACGTGGACGATGTCGAAGCCCATGTCGCCGGGGCGCGAGTGCCCCATCACCGCGTTGAGGTTGGCGCCGTCGTAGTAGAGCGTCCCCCCCGCCTCGTGGATCAGCGCGGCGATCTCGGCGATGTTTTCGTCGAAGACGCCGAGGGTGTTGGGGTTGGTCAGCATCAGGCAGGCGACCTCGTCGGGGTTCTCGGCGAGCTTCGCCCGCAGGTCGTCCATCTCGACGCCCCCCTGCTCGTTCGTCGCCACTTTGACCACCTCGTAGCCGGCCATCGTCACCGAGGCCGGGTTGGTCCCGTGGGAGGTGTCGGGCGCCAGGACCTTGGTCCGCTGTTCGCCGCGATCGGCGTGGTAGGCGCGGGTCAGCAGCAAGCCGGCGAGCTCCCCGTGGGAGCCGGCGCTCGGCTGGAGACTGACGTGCGGGAGGCCGCAGATCTCGCTCAGCGACTCCTGCAGCAGCCACATCAGCTCCAGGGCGCCCTGGGCGCGGCGCGGGTCCTGGGCCGGGTGCAGGCGGGCGTGGCCGGGCAGCGCCGCCACCCGCTCGTTGAGGCGCGGGTTGTGCTTCATCGTGCAGGAGCCGAGCGGGTAGAAGCCGCTGTCGAGGTCGAAGTTGCGGCGCGAGAGCCGGTTGTAGTGGCGGACGATCTCCGGCTCGGCGATCTCCGGCAGCCGCGGCGGCTCGGCGCGCAGCAGCCTCTCCGGAATCAGCTCCGCGAGCGGCTTCTCGGGGACTTCCGCGGCGGGAAGCGCCGCCGCGCGGCGGCCCGGCTTCGACTTCTCGAAGATCGTCTGCGCCCTTTCGGCCTGCATCGGGGTCTGGGTCAGCGCCATCAGGCCGTCCCCCCTGCGAGTGTCGCTTTGTTCTCGCTATCCGAGAGGAAGGCGCCACGCTCTGCGGCGACGGCCGCCTCCAGCGCCTCGGCCAGCTCGTCGATCTGGGCCTTGGTGCGGCGCTCGGTGATCGCGACCAAGAGACCGTCCTCGAACTCGGGGTACTCGCGGCCGAGCGGATAGCCGGCGGCGATGCCGCGCTCGGCGACCCGGTCGAGCACCTTGTCGACCGGCGCCTCCAGCCGCACCGCGAACTCGCGCGCGACCGGTGCGGTGTGGAGCAGCTCGACGCCGCCGACGCCGGCGAGGCGCTCGCGCGCGTAGGCGGTCCGCTGGATCAGCAACTCGCCGAGCTCGCGGTAGCCGTGGCGGCCGAGCCAGGCGAGGTGGACCATCGCCCCCAGCGCGTTCAGCGCCTGGGCGGTGCAGATGTTATTGGTGGCTTTCTCGCGGCGGATGTGCTGCTCGCGGGTCTGCAGCGAGAGGACGAAGCCGCGGCGGCCGTCGACGTCCTCGGTTTCCCCGGCGATCCGTCCCGGCATGCGGCGGATCTGCTCCTCGGTGGCGCAGAAGAAGCCGAACGAGGGGCCGCCGAAGTCGAGGCGGTTGCCGAGCGGCTGACCCTCGCCGAGGGCGATGTCGGCGCCGCACTCGCCCGGCGGCCTGAGGACACCGAGCGTCATCGGGTCGCAGGCGACGACCAACAGCGCCCCGTGCTCCTTCGCCGCCGCGCCGAGCGCCTCGACGTCCTCGACCGCGCCGAGGAAGTTCGGGCTCTGCAGGAAGACCGCGGCGGTCTCGCCGTCGACCGCCTCGGCCAGCGCCGCGGCGTCGGTGAGGCCGCCGTCGAGACCCACCTCGACCACCTCGGCGCCGTAGCCGACCGAGTAGGTGGCGAGCGTCTCGCGGCTGTGCGGGTGGACGCCGCGGGAGACGACGAAGCGCCTGCGGCCGGTCGCGCCGATCGCCATATACCCCGCCGAGGCCAGCGCCGAGGGTCCCTCGTAGAGGGCGGCGTTGGAGACCGGCAGCCCGGTCAGCTCCGACATCGCCGTCTGGAACTCGAACATCACCTGCAGCCCGCCCTGCGAGATCTCCGGCTGGTAGGGCGTGTACGGGGTGAGGAACTCGGAGCGCTGGGTGATCGCGTCGACGATCGCCGGCACGTAGTGGTCGTACATCCCCGCGCCGACGAAGCAGACCTGCTCTTCGGCGTCGGCGTTGCGCTCGGCCAGCGCCGCCAGCCGCTCGTAGACCTCGGCCTCGCCCATCCCGTCCGGCAGCGCCAGCGGTCGGCCGAGGCGCAGCTCGGCGGGGATCTGCTCGAAGAGCTCGCCCGTCGACGCGACGCCAATCGCGTCGAGCATCTGCCGGCGGTCGTCGGGGGTGGCGGACGTGTAGCGGGTCACGCAGCTAAAGGCTAGGGAAGCAGGAGGCCGGGCTTCGCGGCTAGCCGTCCAGCAACTTGCGGTATTCCTCGACGCCGAGCAGCTGGTCGGCCTCCTCCGGCGAGGTCAGCCGCACCTTGACCAGCCAGCCGCCGCCGTAGGGATCCTCGTTGATCTGCTCGGGCGCGTCCTGCAGCGCGTCGTTGACCTCGAGGATCTCCCCCGACATCGGCGCGATCACGTCGGAGACCGCCTTCACCGACTCGACCTCCGCATAGGAGGAGTCTTTCTGGATCTCCGCGCCGACCTCGGGCGGGTCGAAGAAGACGACCTCGCCGAGCGAGTCCTGGGCGTACCAGGTGATCCCGAAGGTCGCCTGGTCCCCGTCGATCCGGGCCCAGTCGTGTTCCTCGTGGTAGCGAAGGTCGTCGGGATAGGTGGCGTCGCTCACAGATCAGCTCCTTTGCGGGTACAGGGGCCTGGAAGCTATCCGGGCGGCGCGGCGCTTGCCGCGCACGTCGATCTCGATCTCGGTGCCGATCTCCGCAAGCTCCGACTTCACGTAGGCCATCCCGGCGCCGATTTCGAGCGAGGGCGAGAAGGTGCCGCTGGTGACGGCGCCGACCTGCTCGTCGCCGCGCAGGACCGGGTTGCCTTCGCGGGGGATGCCCTGGCCCTCGATCCTGAAGGCGACCAGCTGCTCGGCGGTCCCCTCGGCGCGGGCGCGGGCGATCGCCTCGGAGCCGATGAAGCCCGTCTCCTCCTTGCAGCACCAGCCGAGCCCGGCTTCGATCGGGTTGCGCTCGGGGGTCAGCTCGTTGCCGTGCAGCGGGTAACAGACCTCGAGGCGCAGGGTGTCGCGGGCGCCGAGGCCGCAGGGGACGATCCCGGCGTCGAGCAGCTCGGCCCAGATCGGCGCCGCCACCTCCGGGTCGATCAGCAGCTCGACCCCGTCCTCGCCGGTGTAGCCGGTGCCGCAGGCGAGCGCCGGGCGGCGGCCGACCTGGACGGTGGAGACGCGGAAGCGCGGCGGCAGCTCGATCCCCAGCGTCGGGCCGAGGACCTGGCGGGCGTGCGGCCCCTGCACGGCGAGCATCGCGTAGCGGTCGGCGACGTCGCGGACGATCACGTCGAACTCGCGGCTCTGGCGGCCGAGCCAGGCGAGGTCGCTCTCGTGGTTGGCGGCGTTGGTGACGATCAGGTAGCGGTCGCCGCCGAGCCGGTAGGCGAAGAGGTCGTCGAGGACGCCGCCGTCCTCCTGGCAGAGGCACGAGTACTGGGCGCCGCCGATCTCGATCCTGGCGACGTCGTTGGAGAGCACCCGCTGCAGGAAGCGCAGCGCCCCGGGGCCCTCGACCTCGACCTCGCCCATGTGCGAGACGTCGAACATCCCCGCGTGGCGCCGCACCGCCGAGTGCTCCTCGCGGATCCCCTCGTAGGTGACCGGCATCTCCCAGCCGGCGAAGGGAACGATCTTGGCGCCGAGGTCCTGGTGCTGCTGGAAGAGAGGAGTGCGCCTGGCGGCTGCGGTGCTCACGCAGCCCAATCTATTGAACGGAGCGTTCCTACTCTTTGAGGAAGCCGGGCACGTCGATGTCGTCCTCGGACACCCGCAGTTTGCGGATCTCGGTGTCCTCGGCGGAGACGCGCGGGCGGCTCTCGTAGCGACGGCGGACCCGCTGCGGCGAGCGGGCGAGCAGCTCGAAGCCCTCGAAGCCGGTGGCGATCACCGTCACCCGCACCTCGTCCTTCATCGACTGGTCGACGACGGAGCCGAAGATGATGTTGGCGTTGTCGTCGGCCTCGGCCTGGACCAGCTGCGCCGCCTCGTTGACCTCGAAGAGCCCGAGGTCCTCGGGGCCGGTGATGTTCAGCAGCATCCCGGTCGCGCCTTTGATCGACTCCTCGATCAGCGGCGAGGTGATGGCGGCCTTGGCGGCGTCGAGCGCGCGGGCCTCGCCGGAGGCCGAGCCGACGCCCATCAGGGCCGAGCCGGCGTCGCGCATGATCGTCCGCACGTCGGCGAAGTCGAGGTTGATCAGGCCGGGGATCGTGATCAGGTCGGTGATGCCCTGGACGCCCTGGCGGAGGATGTCGTCGGCCATCCGGAAGGCCTCGAGGACGCTGGTGCGGCGCTCGACGGCCTGCAGCAGCTTCTCGTTGGGGACGATGATCAGGGTGTCGACTTTGTTGCGCAGTTTCTCGATGCCCTCGAGCGCCTGCTGCATGCGTCGTTTGCCCTCGAACTCGAACGGTTTGGTGACCGCGCCGACGGTCAGGGCCCCGATCTCCTCCTTGGCGATCTCGGCGATGACCGGCGCCGAGCCGGTACCGGTGCCGCCGCCCTCGCCGGCGGTGACGAAGACCATGTCGGCGCCCTTCAGCGCCTCCTTGATCTCGTCCCGGCTCACGGCCGCCGCGCCGGCGCCGACCTCGGGGTTGCCGCCGGCGCCGAGGCCGCGGGTCAGCTCCTGTCCGATCGAAAGCTTGATGTCGGCGTCGCAGGCCTGCAGCGCCTGGGCGTCGGTGTTGACCGCGACGAACTCGACGCCGCGAATCCCGGCGTCGATCATGCGGCTGACCGCGTTGGTGCCGCCGCCGCCCGCGCCGACGACCTTGATTACCGCGAGGTAAGTGGATTCCATCTTGAGTTGAGCCCTTGTTCCGTCCGAGCCTTCAGCAACACTCTAGGGTTCGAGCGCTTCCTACAAGCACGGAAATTGCGCTCAACGTAGGGGATTCCTGCATCTCTGTCAAATCGGCGACAGGCATCTTTCAGGTGGCATCTCTCGACCATTGCTTGAGGGTTTCGCCACTCTCACCCTCAGGTTGAGACTTTTCGAAGCCGCTCTGCAAAGCCCTTTGCCGGGTCTTCGAACTGGTTCAGGGTGCGGGCGGGAGTTCGTAGCTGGAGCCCTCGAACGAGGGCCGCCGGGGATCTTGCACGTTTACATAATCCAGCGCCGTAACCGAGGGATCGGCGAGAACGGCCGCCGCCGCCCGCCACTTCTGGGCGGCCCGGCCGGCGTCGCCGAAGCGCAACTCGATCCCCGTCGTGAGGAGCACCTCCACCCCGCTCTCGCCGAAGCGGCTGCTCGCGACGTAGGGGCGCAGGGCATCCGGCACAGCCGCGAGCACGCGGACCTGTTCGAGCGCGGGACCCTTCACCCGACCGGCCGGCGGCGGCTCGTCGAGCGGCAGCTGCGGCAGGGGCGGGTCCTCCGGCAACGGCAGCCAGCGAACCAGCGCACCGCTGCCGCTGACGCCGACGGCTTCTTCGCCTTCGCCGATCGCCGCCGCCAGCTTCGGGACCTGGACCCGGGGCTCGGCCTTCCCCTCGCGCAGCCCGAACCAGTAGACGGCCGCCGCCGCGACCAGCGCCAGCGCGACCACTGCGATCAACCGGAGCCTCACAGCTGCCAACCGTCCGGCCAGCGCACCTCGCCGAGCACCTGCACCTCCGGCTCCAGCTCGACCCCGAAGCGCTCGTGCACCCGGCGCCTTCCCTCGGCCATCAGCTCCAGCACGTCGGCGGTGGTGGCGTCCTGGTCGTTCTCGACGAAGTTGGCGTGCTTCTCCGAGAAGCGGGCGCCGCCGTGGCGGAGGCCGCGGCAGCCCGCCGCCTCCAGCAGCTGGCCGGCCGAGCGTCCCTCCGCCCGCGGGTCCTCCGGGTTCTTGAAGGTCGAGCCGAAGGTCTTGATCCCGGACGGTTGCGCCTCGCGGCGGCGCTCGCGCATGCTCGCCAGCGTCGCGCGGATCTCCTCCGGGTCGGCGGGCTCGAGGCGGAAGCAGGCGCGGGCGACCACTTCGCCCTCGCGCAGGTTCGAGCGGCGGTAGGCGAAGTCGAGCTCGGCGGGGGCGCGGCGGTCGGTGCCGGTGGGGGTGCAGACGTCGACCCACTCGAGAACCCGCGCCAGCTGGCCGCCGTAGGCGTTCGCGTTCATCCGCACCGCGCCGCCGGCGGTGCCGGGGATGTTGACGCCGAACTCCAGGCCGGAGAGCCCCCAGCCGGCGGTCTTCGCGGCGGCGGACGGGAATCGGTAGCCGCCACCGCAGACCACCCGGTCGCCCTCGCGCTCGATCTCCGCCAGCTCCCCGTTCAGCTTCAGGGCGAGGCCGTGGAACCCGTCGTCGGCGACGAGCAGGTTCGACCCCGAGCCGATCAGGCCGACCGGAATCCCCTCCGCGTCGGCCCAGCGCAGGGCGGCGACCAGGGCCTCCTCGTCACCTGGGCGCGCGAACCAGTCGGCGGCGCCGCCGGTGCGGACGGTGGTCAGCCGGGCCAGCGGGAAGTCCCGCTGCACGCCCTCGGGCGGCGCGCTCATCGCGAGCCTTCCTCGACCAGCGCCTCACCCAGCCTGAAGACGTCGCCGGCGCCGATCGTCACCAGCACCGAACCTTCCGGAACGTCGACGTGCGAAAGCCGCTCGGCCAGCGCCCGCCGCGCCAGCTCCAGGGTCGGCAGCCACCAGACCGGCCCGCCCCCCATCCGCTCCGCCGCCGCCTGGGCGACCTGCAGGCCGCTGACGCCGGCGAGATCGCCCACGGGTTCCTCGCGCGCCGGATAGACGTCGAGGACGAATACCTCGTCGGCCGGCGCCAGCGCCGCGCCGAACTCGTCGGTCAGGGCCTTGGTTCGCGAGTAGAGGTGCGGCTGGAAGACGGCGATCAGCCGCGACGGCTGCAGCTCCCGCAGCGCCGAGAGCGCCGCTCGCACCTCGGTCGGGTGGTGGGCGTAGTCGTCATATATATGGACCGGGCCGCGCGAGCCCTTCAGCTCGAGGCGCCTGTGGACGCCGCGGAAGCCGGCGAGCGCCTCCGCCCCGGCGGCGACGTCGAGCCCGGCGAGCTCCAGGGCGCCCAGGGCGGCGCGGGCGTTGCGCCGGTTGTGCTCGCCCGGCACCGCCAGGTTCAGCTCCGCCGGCCCCGGCGCGGCGGCGTCGAAGCGGACCACCTCACCTCCGGCCCGACCCAGCCAGGGCATCTCTTCGTCCCCCGGCCTCACCACCCCGCGGGCCGGCGAGGCGAAGGCGGCAAAGGCCTCGTGCAACTCGGCGAGCGAGCCCCAGCGCGAGTGGTGGTCCATCTCGACGTTGGTGACGACGGCGACCTCCGGGCGCAGGCGCAGGAAGCTGGCGTCGCTCTCGTCGGCCTCGGCGACGACCCACTCGCCGTCGCCCCAGCCGGCGTTGGCGGTGCCGCCGCCCGCGCCGAGCCCCGGCACCTCGCCGCCGACGAAGAAGGCGGGGTCGGTGCCGATCGCGCGCAGCGCCCAGACCGTCATCGCGGTCGTGGTCGTCTTGCCGTGGGTGCCGGCGATCGCGATCAGGCGCTTCTCGGCGCAGAGCTCGGCGAGCAGCTCGCCGCGGTGGATCGGCTCGATGCCGCGCTCGCGGGCGAGGGCGAGCTCGGGGTTGTCGGCGGCGATCGCGGTCGAGACGACCACCTCGGCCCCCTCCGGCAGGTTCGCCGCGTCGTGCCCGACCACGGGGTCGAGCCCTGCCTCCCGCAGGCGCTCCATATAAGAGGAGTCGGCGCGGTCGCTGCCGGTGACGGTGGCGCCGAGCCGGTCGCAGACCAGGGCGAGCCCACTCATCCCGGCGCCACCGATGCCGACGAAGTGGAGCCGGCGCCCCGACCAGTCCCTCATCGCCGACCCTTCCCGCGAGGCCGCGGGAAATCGCCTATACGACGATCTTTCGCGGCTTCGGCGCTCACCGCGCCGCCTCCAGGACCTCGTCGGCGATGCGGCGGGCGGCGTCGGGCTTCGCGAGCCGGCGGGCGGCGGCGGCCATCGCCTCCAGCCTCGCGCCGTCGTTCAGCACCGCCTCCACCTCCCGCGCCACTCGCTCCGCGTCCAGCTCGTTGTCGGGGATCACCGTCGCCGCCCCGCCGGAGCGCATCCACTCGGCGTTGGCGCTCTGGTGATCTGCGGTGGCGAAGGGGAACGGCACCAGGATCGCCGGCCTGCCGACCGCGATCACCTCGAAGATCGATCCCCCGGAGCGGGCGATGACCAGGTCGGCCGCGGCGAGGCTGTCGCCCAGGTTCGGCTCGTAGGGGAGCAGCGTGTAGTCGTGCCGGTGCGGAGCGACCGCCAGCCTCTGCTCGAGCTCCGGGAAGTCCCGCCGGCCTGCGATGTGGAGGACGTGGAAGTCGCGCGTACGCAGTTGTCCCTGCGTACCGGGACCGACTGCGTTCGGCTCCTCGGCGAAGGCCTCGATCGCGGCCAGGTTGACCGAGCGGGCGCCCTGGCTGCCGCCGAAGACGAGCAGGCAGCGCGCATCCGCGGCGATCCCGAAGCGCTTGCGCGCCGCCTCGCGGTCGCCCTCGAGCACGGCCTTCGGCACCGGCCGTCCCGTCACCAGGTAGGGCTCCCCCTCCCTGCCCGCGATCGGGAAGGCGAGGCAGACCCGCCGCGCCCGCCCGGCCAGCAGCCGGTTGGCGAGGCCGAGATGGCTGTCGGCCTCGGTGAGGATCAGCGGCGTCCGCGTCATGGTCGCCGCCAGCCCGGCCGGCCCGGCGACGAAGCCGCCCCCGCCCACGACCACGTCGGCGCCGCGGCGGCGCAGCACCTTGCGCGCAGCACCGACCGCGGCCAATGCCTCGGCCCCGGCCCGGGCCGCCCGCAGCGGGTTGCGGCGATCGATCCCCCGCACCTTGACGAAGTCGATCTCGTAGCCGGCCGCCGGGACCAGCTCGGCCTCGATCCGCTCGCGGGTGCCGAGGAAGCTGACCTCGGCGCCGCTAGCCCGAAGCTCGTCGGCGACCGCCATGGCGGGCACGACGTGCCCCGCGGTTCCCCCCGCCGCCACCACCACC
>DASUQZ010000176.1:0-2032 GCA_036280335.1 Solirubrobacterales bacterium | reverse complement strand
CCATCAGACGACTATCCCAAACACTAAGGTGCGAACGGACGTGGAGAGCCGCCAACCATTCCTGCACCGAGTAGGCGAGGCCGGATCGCAGCTCGGGAGGAAGCCCCCGCGCAGCCGCAAAGTCCGTCTCGCCCTGCAGATCGGCCTCGCGCTGCTGATCTTCGGCTTCCTCGTGCTCACGGTCATCGACCAGTGGTCGGAGATCAAGGACGAGGGCGTCCACTTCCACGTTGGCTGGCTTGTGCCGGCGATCGTCATCCTGCCCTTCTTCTTCGTCCTCAGCGCCTACGGCTGGGACCTGACCCTGCGCTTCCTCGGCTACCGGATCGGGTTCGGGCGGGCCCAGGTCGCCTGGGGGCAGCCGCTGCTGGCCCGCTACGTCCCCGGCAGCGTCCTCTACGTGCTCGGGCGTCTGCTGCTCTCGGAGCGGGCGGGGATCCCGCGGCGGACGACGATCGCCAGCATCGTTTACGAACAGGCGGTCTCTGCTACCTCGGCGGTTCTCGTCGCCTCCTACTTCATCATCAAGCACCCCGACCTCCAGGGACAGCCCTGGCGCTGGGGAGTGCTGCTGCTGATCCCGGCCGCCATCGCGGTGCTGCACCCGCGGATCTTCGGGCCGCTGGCGAACTGGGCGCTGCGCAAATTCGGGCGCGAACCGCTGCCGACCTTCATCCCCCTCCACGGCATCCTCGCCCTGATCCTCTTCTACACGCTGAACTGGGTCGTCGTCGCCCTCGGCCTCTACTGCGTCGCCCGCTCGGTCACCAACATCCCCTTCGAGGACGTGCTCCTGGTCGGCTCGGCGCAGGCGATCGGCTACGTCGCCGCCCTGGTGACGCTGATCGCCCCGGCCGGGCTCGGGGTCAAGGACGCGGCCTTCGCCTGGGCGATGAAGGCGGCGCTGCCGAGCAAGAGCTTCGCCCTCGGTTCGCTGATCGCGATCGCCGTCCGCGGCGTCCTCACCCTCGCCGAACTGATCTACGTCGGCGGCGTCACCGCGCTCGGCCGCCGCGAGGGGTGGAGTATCCACACCGGGATCATCCACCCCTCCCCCGAGGAGGAAGAGGCGGAACGGCAGGAGGCCGAGCACCAAGCTCAGAGCGGTATCCGCGCTCCCAGCTGATAGGCGGTCAGGGCCAGCGTCAGCGCCATGAGGGTGCGGTCGCGCGAGATCGCGACCAGCGGCAGCGCCCAGACCAGGTACCACGGCAGGAGCCAGGAGGTGGCGAGGAGCAGCGCCAGGGCGGTCCAGGCCGCGGCCCGGACCCAGTCGCCGCCGCGCCAGGTCCAGGCCAGCAGATAGGCGACGGTGGCGGCGAAGAGGACGGCGGCGGCGAGGCGGACGGCGCCTGGGTCGAGGCCGGTGAGCCGGGCCGTCGTGATCGGGATGCTCATGTAGCTGGTCCGGCTCTGGTTCTCGCCGGCGAGACCGAAGCCCTGCAGCCAGTCCCAGCCGAAGGCGAGCCAGGCCGCGGCCAGGACCGCAAGAGCCGCCAGCGACGCGCCGAGGAGGAGGCGATCCTTCCTTCGGGACCCGAGCAGGGCGAAGGGGGCGAGGAAGGCGGCTGAGACCTTGGTGGCGATGGCGGCGACGAGGGTGGCGCCGCCGCTGAGCTCGCGGGCGCTGAGGAGCGCGGCGACGGAGAGCGTCGCCAGCAGCATCGTCAGGCCGTCGTTGTGGGCGCCGCCGACGACGTGGACGAGGACGAGGGGGTTGAGGGCGACGAAGGCGGCGGCGCGCAGCGGGTCGGTGCCGCGCCAGGCGGCCATGCGGGAGACGAGGGCGGCGATGCCGAGGACGGAGAACGCCGCGACCGCCTTGAGGACGGCGACGGCGGCGCCGACGGGCAGCCAGGCCAGCGGGTAGGTGAGGAGGGTGAAGAGCGGGCCGTAGGCGCTGGTCGATTCGGTCCAGGTGACCTCCGCGAAGGCGGGGTCCGCCGGCGCCGCCAGCGGCGGGTGGACGTAGGGGTCGAGGCCGTGGCGGAGGCCGAGGCGGGCGTAGTCGACGTAGCTGTAGACGTCGTGG
>DASUQZ010000175.1:0-5328 GCA_036280335.1 Solirubrobacterales bacterium | reverse complement strand
GTCGCCTTTGCCCGGCAGCGTCACCGGCGGGTTGCCGGGAGTGCGCAGCATCTTGCCGATCGCCTCGGTGAGGTCCGCGGCGATCTCCTCGTCGCGGACACCGAGGACGAGGCGGACGAAGATCTCGTCGCAGAGGGTGCGCAGCCTGGAGAGCAGGCGGAAGGGGCGGTTCCGCGGCCATCGCGCGGCGTGACGCTCGGCGATGCGGGCCATCTCCTCGCGCCGGGAGTCGATCACTTCGGGGGAGAGGGCGGGTGCGATCCGCGCCCGCGCCGAGCGGTGGTCCTCGGCGTCGCCGCCGAACACCGAGCGGGCGGAGGCGAAGGGGAGCACCGTGCGGCGCCCCTCTCCCGCGTGGGCGCGGTGCGGGTCGGAGTCGAGCAGGGCCTCGACCGCCTCGGGGCCGGCGACGACGAAGGTGGGCCGCGCCGTCAGCAGGCGGATCCGGAAGACGTCGCCGAACTCCTCCTGCTGCTCGCGCAGGAACCGGAGCGGGTCGCGGTGGAAGGCAACCGTCTGGGCGAGGACGTTCGCGTCGGGTCCCGGGGCGACCCGCACTAGCCGAAGCGCGGCTCGAGCCGCTGGAAGGTGCGCCACCAGCCGTGGTCGAGTGTGGCGTGCTCCACCGCCTGCAGGAGCGTGCCGTCGTCGTCGTGGAGCTCGTAGCTGACCACCGGCGGCTCGGAGGCGAGATCGACGTCGACGATGCGGGCGAGCATCAGGTACGGCGGGCAGCTGAGCCAGACCTCGCCGGGCTTTGGAAGGGTCTTGACGTTCGGGCTCGCCATAAGTGGTCGGTACCCCTGGCTTTCGACGTGAAAACCGAGAGTCATCCCCGAAATTAGGCGAAGCGCATGAGGGTTTTCTAAAGGCGCGGCTCAGTCGCGCAGCGCCGGCAGGACCGAGCGCTCGTAGAAGTCGAAGAAGCCGTCCTGGTCGGGGCCGACCTGGTGGACGTAGACGTTGTCGTAGCCGGCGTCGACGTACTCGCGGATCGCCTCCAGGTGGCGGTCGGGGTCGGGGCCGCAGACGACGCTGTCGGCGATCGTCTCCTCGTCGACCAGTTCGGTCCCCTCTTCGAAGTGCGAGGGAAGGGGCAGCTCGAGGAAGTGGCTGCCGCTGATCCCGGCGTTCGGCCACCACTCCAGCGCCGTCCTCCGCGCCTCGTCCTCGGACTCCGCCCAGCAGACGTGGAGCTGGCCGTAGGTCGGCTTGCCCGCGCCGCCTTCGGCGCGGAACTGCTCGACCGACTCCGCTATGGGCGCGGTGCCGATCAGCCCGTCGCCGAGCCGCGCCGCCAGCGCGACCGATCTCTCGCCGGCGACCGCGACCAGGATCGGCGGCAGCTCCTCGGGCAGCGTGTAGACGCGGGCGTTCTCGAGGGTGAAGTGGCGCCCGTAGTGGCTGGTGAGGCCGCCGTCCCAGAGCTTGCGGATCACTTCGATCGCCTCCTCGAGCCGCTCCTGCCGCCGCGCCACCGGCGGCCAGGCGTCGCCGAGGATGTGCTCGTTGAGGTTCTCGCCGGTGCCGACCCCGAAGGAGAAGCGGCCGGGCAGCTGGCAGGCGGCGGTGGCGGCGGCCTGGGCGATGATCGCCGGGTGGATCCGCGTGGTCGGGCAGGTGACGCCGGTGATCAGCCGCAGCCGCTCGGTCGACTCGGAGATCGCGCCGATCACGCCCCACACGAACGGGCTGTTGCCCTGCTTGTCGACCCAGGGGTGGTAGTGGTCGGAGATGCCGGCGAAGTCGAAGCCGGCCCGCTCGGCGCGGACGGCGTAGGAGGCGAGCGCGCGCGGGCCGAACTCCTCGCTGGAGAGGGTGTAGCCGATCGCCGCCAAGCTCAGGTCCCCTGTCTCTGACCGACTCCCGTCGCGAGCTCGCGGGCGCGCATGTGTCCGCCGGCGGTCGGCTCCAGCGGCGGCGTCGGGCCGCCCTCGGCGTTGCGCATCCCCTTCAGCAGGTCGTCGAGGGCCTCCAGGGAGGTAAGGGCTGGCTCCCAGCCGAGCTCGGTGCGCGCCCGCGTCGTGTCCATCATCGGCACGCCGAGGGCGAGGTCGACCCAGCCCGGGGAGGAGGGCTGCAGGCGCAGCTTCCAGCTGAGGTCGGCGGCGCCGCGCAGGGCGCCGGCGGGCAGCGGGAAGCTGCGGGCGCCGAAGAACTCGCAGAGCTCCTCGATCCCGATCTCCGGTTCGGCGGCGACGTTGAAGGCGCCGTGGACGTCGCGGACGACCGCCTGCCGGTAGGCCTCGCCGACGTCGCGCGAGTGGACCGCCTGGAAGCGCAGCCGCGGCACCCGCGGCAGCAGCGGGATCAGCTGCTTGCGGACCAGGAAGCCCGGCAGGAACGGGCCGGCGAAGAGGCGGCGGATCTCGCTCGCGGCCTCGGATTTGAAGATCAGCCCCGGACGCAGGCGGACGATCCGCAGGTCGGGCGCGCGCTTCTCCAGCTCGTCGAGCAGGTCTTCGGTGGCGGCCTTGTGGCGCGAGTAGAAGGAGGTCGGGATGCCCTCGACCGGCCAGGACTCGTCGACCTGGCGTTCCTTGGGGCCGGGGCTGTAGGCGCCCACCGAGGAGGCGTAGATCAGCGCCCCGGCCTTCGCCGCCGCGGCGGCCTCGAAGACGCGCCGGCTGCCCTCGACGTTGATCCGCTCGGTGACCGCTTCGTCGCGGCTCGGCTGGATCGCCCAGGCGAGGTGGATGACGGCGTCGGCGCCCTCGAAGAAGGGGGCCAGGGCGACCTCGAGGATGTCGGCGCCGACCCACTCGACCTTCGGCATCTCGACCTCGGGGACCCGCCGCGCGATCCCGACGATCTCCTTCACCCGCGGCTCGGCCCCCAGCGCCTCCAGGACGCTGGTGCCGACGTTGCCGCTCGCTCCGGTGACGACCACCCGCATCTCGCTCACGCCCCCCTCATGGCTGGACCACGTACTTGATCGCGCCGTCTTCCTTCTTCTGGAACTTCTCGTAGGCCTCGGGGACCTCGTCGATGCCGATCTTGTGGGAGGCGAGGTCTTCGGTCCCGAGCGGGTCGGCCTCGTCGCCGAGCAGCGGCATGATCTCGTCGATCCATTTCTTCACGTGGGCCTGGCCCATCCGCAGCTGCACGCCCTTGTCGAAGAGCTGCAGCATCGGGATCGGGTCGACCATGCCGCCGTAGACGCCGCTGATCGAGACGGTGCCGCCGCGGCGGACGGTGTCGAAGCACTGGTAGAGGGCCGACATCCGGTCAATGCCGCCTTTTTCGATCACCTTTTCGGCCAGCCTGTCGGGGAGCAGGCCGGCGGCCTTCTGGGCGAATTCGCCGACCGGGGCGCCGTGGGCCTCCATCCCGACCGCGTCGATCGCCGAGTCGGTGCCGCGGCCCTCGGTCATCTCGCGGATCGTGTCGGAGATGTCCTCGTGGTCCTCGAGGTTCAGCGTCTCGATCCCGTACTTCCCGGCCAGCTCCAGACGCTCTGCGACGATGTCGACGCCGATCACCCGGGCGCCCTGGTGGGCGGCGATCCGCGCCGTCATCTGCCCGATCGGGCCGAGGCCGAAGACGGTGACCGAGCCGCCCTCCGGGATCGCCGCGTAGTCGACCGCCTGCCAGGAGGTCGGCAGCACGTCGGAGAGGTAGAGGAAGCGGTCGTCGGGCGGTCCCTCCGGGACCTTGATCGGCCCGAACTGGGCCTGCGGGACCCGCAGGTACTCGGCCTGCCCGCCGGGCACCTGGCCGTAGAGCTTCGTGTAGCCGAACAGGGAGGCGCCTTTTTCCTCCTCGTGGTTCTGGGTGGTCTCGCACTGCGCGTAGAGCTGGCGGTCGCACATCCAGCAGTGGCCGCAGGAGATGTTGAAGGGGATCACGACCCGGTCGCCGGGGGCGATGTGGGTGACCTCGGGACCGACCTCCTCGACGATCCCCATCGGCTCGTGGCCGAGGATGTCGCCCTCTTCCATGAACGGAGAGAGGACCTCGTAGAGGTGGAGGTCGGAGCCGCAGATCGCGGTCGAGGTGATGCGGACGACAGCGTCGGTGGCTTCCTCGATCTTCGGGTCGTCGACCTCGTCGACGCGGACGTCGCGGGGGCCGTGCCAGACGGCGGCCTTCACCGGTCGTTCCTCTCCCCGGCCGTCGCCGGCTGTGCCTGCCTGCGGTGCATCTCCGCCTTCACCGAGTCGGGCAGGACCTTCGCCGCGGCCGCCTGGGCTTTGGTCTTGGCGCCGGCGGAGACGACCCTTTCCTTGCCGGCCATCAGCGCCTCGAAGCCCTGGCGGGCGACGTCGGCCGGGTCGTCCTTGGGCCCTTCCCCGATCGGCGTGTCCTCCATCTCGGCGCGCTCGAAGAACTCGGTGTCGGTGGGTCCCGGCATCAGCGAGGTGACGGTGACGCCGGTGTCCTTCAGCTCGTTGCGCAGGGCGAGGGCGAAGGACTGGACGAAGGACTTGGAGGCGTTGTAGGCGGCCTGTAAGGAGCCGGGCATGGTCGAGGCGATCGAGGAGGTGAAGAGGATGCGGCCCTCGTCGCGGGCGATCATGTCCTCGACCACGAGCTTGCAGAGGTGGACGGTGGAGCGGACGTTGAGGTCGATCAGCCGCAGCACCTTGCGCAGCTCGTTTTCGCGGGCGAAGTCGCCGCCGGCGCCGATCCCGGCGTTGAGGCAGAGGACGTCGACCGGCCGCGCGGTCGCCTTGATCCGCTCGTAGAGGCGCACCACCTCCTCCTCGCGGGAGAGGTCGAGGCGGGTGCACTCGACGCTGGCGGTGAGCTGGTTCAGCTCCCGCTGGGCGGCCTCCAGCTCCTCGTCCTCGGCGGTGATCAGGAGGTCGAAGCCGTTTTCGGCGAGGACCTTGGCGAGCTCGAAGCCGATCCCGCTCGATGCCCCCGTCACCACCGCGAGGGGGCGCCTCTGCTGCGTGTTCATAGCCGGTTGCCTTCCTTTGAGCCTCTTCGCTGTCCGGACCTGTCAACTCCCCGCTGCCTGCGGCTACGAAACGAGCTCGACCACTTCGCGCTCGATCTTCAGCCGCTGCTTGGCGGTCATCCGCCCGTTGGCGCTCGCCGCCGGGCGGATCGTCGCCCCGTCGCGGAAGCGGTCGAAGACGCGGGGGTCGATGTAGGAGGCGCGGCAGACCGCCGGGGTGTTGCCGAGCGCCTCGGAGACCTGCTTGACGGCACGGGTGATCGCGCGCTTGGCCGCCGCTTCGGAGCGCGGCCGCTCCTCGCCGGCCAGCGCCACCGCCGCCAGCACGGTGCCGTGCCAGGTGCGGAAGTCCTTGGCGCTGAACTCGTCGCCGATCTTGGCGTGGATGTACTCGTTGATGTCGTCGGAGCGGACGTCGACCC
>DASUQZ010000174.1:0-8220 GCA_036280335.1 Solirubrobacterales bacterium | reverse complement strand
TCCACGATTCCCCGGTGGAGGCGATCGATCTCCGCCCGCCGCAGGCGGCCGGCCGGCCGCAGCGGGTGGATCCCGGCGCGGAAGAGCGCCTCGTCGGCGTAGATGTTCCCGACCCCTGCCACCCCCGACTGGTCGAGCAGGAACGACTTCAGCGGCACGGTCCTCCCCGCCGCCATCTCGGCGAGGGCCTGAGCGGTGAACTCCGGCGAGAACGGCTCCACGCCCAACTTCGAAAAGCGCTCCTCGAGCCGCGCGTCGTCGATGAGGAAGGCCTCGCCGAAGCGGCGCGGGTCGGTGAACCAGAGCTCGCGCCCGTCGTCGAGGACGAAGCGGGCGCGCAGGTGCCGCTCCTCGGTCGAGCGCTCGCTCTCGTACAGCCGCCGCCCCTCCGAGGGGTCGATCATCTCCTCCCCCTCGCGCAGGATCAGGTTGCCCGTCATCCGCAGGTGCATGACCAGCGTCCGGGCGCCGTCCAGCCCCATCAGGATGTACTTGCCGCGCCGCCCCAGGCGCTCGATCGTGCTGCCGCAGACGGCATCGCCCAGTTGCCCGGGCGGTACCGGCCGCGACCAGCGCTCGTCCAGCACCTCCAGCCGCTCGATCCGGCGCCCTTCGATCTCCGGCTCCAGCTGCCGAACGACGGTCTCCACCTCCGGCAGCTCGGGCATGCCTGAGTTCTACTTCATGCCGGCGTTCGTCCTTGGTGCCCCAGGAGGGCAACCAAGGACGAACGCCGGCTAATCGCTGGCGCGGGGGTGGGCGCTGAAGTAGACCTCCTTGAGGCGGTCGCCGGAGAGGTGCGTGTACATCTGCGTGGTCGAGATGTCGGCGTGGCCGAGCATCTCCTGGACCGCGCGCAGGTCGCAGCCGCCGGCGAGGAGATGGGTGGCGAAGCTGTGCCGCAGCGTGTGGGGGCTCATCTTGCCGGCGAGACCGGCGTCGCGGGCATGGCGCTGGACGATCTTGTAGAGGCCCTGGCGGGTCAGCGGCCCGCCGCGGAAGTTGACGAAGAGCTTGCTCTCCTGGCGCTCGCCGACCAGCTTCGGCCGGCCGCCGCGCAGGTAGCCGTTGATCGCGGCGATCGCCTGGCGGCCGAGGGGCACCAGGCGCTCCTTCGAGCCCTTGCCGCGCGCGCGCAGGAAGCCCTCGCGCAGGTCGACGTCCCCGAGCTCGAGCCCGATCGTCTCCGAGGCCCGCAGCCCGCACGCGTACATCACCTCCAGCAGCGCCCGGTCCCGCAGCGCCGCCGGCTCGCTTCCCTTCGGTGAGGCGAGCAGCTTCTGCACCTCCGAGTAGTTGAGGACGTGCGGCAGCTTCTTCGCCCGCCGCGGCGCGCTCAGCGCCGCCGTCGGGTCGTCGCCGATCAGCTCGTCACGGCGCAGGTGCTTGTAGAAGGAGCGCAGACAGGCGGCCTTGCGGTGGATCGTCGCCGCCGAGCAGGCCGGCCGCCCCTCCCCCGTCGCCAGCTCGGCGAGGAAGTCGGCGACGTCGGCGGCGCTCGCCTGCAGCGCATCGCGATCGTGCGCCGCCAGGTATTCGCCGTACTGCAAGAGATCGGTCCGGTAGGCATTGAGGGTATTGCGAGAGAGGCCTCGCTCCAGCTCCAGGTAGGAGAGGAAATCCAGGACTAGGGAGTTGAAGCGCTTGTCGGCGCCAGAGCCGGCCGCAGCGCTCGGCGCCTGCGGCTTGATCGCGATGGCCATGACGGCAGGTTCTCGCCGCTCGACTACAACCCTTGAGGCGCAAGGGACCGTGCGGTTGGCGCGCGGGTCCTGTCACGGTGAGCGGACCCCCGTGCTCTACAGACTGACTGCGCGCGGGGGTCCGCTCACCGCGCCACCCGCGCGAGCAGCGTTCCGGCCGCTAATGGCGATTCAAAGAAGAGCCGGTCTTCCGCCAAGGTGCGGCCCATGGTTCTGGTCGGTAGGCCAGAGGTGGCGTAGCCCTCGCAGTCGGCTGAGCAGAGCTGCACCCGGTGATCGGTCGTCGTCAGCTCCGCTGCTATCTCTGCTGCGTCCTCGGGGACGGCTACGTCGACTGGGGCCAGGAGGAGGTTCAGGACGGTGCGGGTGTGGTGGCTCAGGCCGCGGTGGCGGTCGCGGGGGTCGGAGGTGGAAAGGCGGGGGGAGATCAAGGTCGGGAGGCCGAGGCTCAGGGCGGCGTGGGCGCTGCCGAGGGCGGTCATGCCGCCGTGGCCGAGCTCGGTGTCGGAGCCGATGATTCCCGGGCCGGGGCCGACGAGGATCGCGTCCCAGCCGAGCCGCCGGGCGGCGTCGATGGCTCCCACCGTGCTGATCGCCTCGTGGTCGCCTCCGTACGCCGGCGCCGCCGTGATGTGACCGCAGAGCAGGCCCCGCTCCCGCAGCTTCTCCACATCCTTGGAGAACGAGCCGGGCAGGGCACCGCCCCCCGTCTGCACGTAGCCGACCCGCAGATCGGGAGCAACCTGCGCCGCCGCCCAAGCCGCCGGCGCCAGGTGCCCGTGGAGGGGCAGGACCAGCACGGGGACCGAGGGCCTCTCCCCGGCCGCAACCTCCTCCACCGGCTGGACCGGGTGCTGGAGCGAGGTGTAGTTGAGCTTCATCACGTGGACGTCCCCCTCCACCCCGCCCCCGAGCCCGCGGGTCAGGTTGACGTGGACGACGTCGAAGCCGCCCGAGCCGAGGCCGAGGTCGAGCGCGGCGACGTTGACAACGACCTCGTCCCCCTCGCGCATCTCCCCCAGCAGAGCCTCGTCGGCCCAGGCGGGACGGCGCTCGCCGTCGACTTCCACCGTCAGCGGCTCGGTGGCGACGACGACCCCGCGACGCAGCTTCAGGCGGCCCCCCACTACTCGGCCGCCGCAGGCGAAGCCGCCAGGATCCGCTCGCAGACCTCGAGCATCTTGTCGAGGCTGTGCGCCGGCACCCGCTCGTTCGAGGTGTGAACGTCCGCGGTCCCGTTGGAGAGCAGGACGCAATCGAACCCGTCGCGGCGGAAGACGTTGGCGTCGCTGCCCCCGCCGATCGAAACCGGCTGCGGCTCCAGCCCGGCCTCGCGCAGCCCGATCTCGGCCAAGGCCAGGGCCGCCGAGTCCTTCGGCACCTGGTAGCCGCGGAACAGCTCTTCGATCCGCACGTCGACGTCGCAGCCGTGCTCGCTCGCCCCCCACGCGCATGCATCCGCAAGCTTGCCCGCCACCTCCGCCGCCCGCTCCGTGTCGAGGCTGCGCGTCTCGGCGTGGATCGCGCAGTGGCCGGGGACGACGTTCCCGGAGGTTCCGCCGGAGATCAGGCCGACGTTCGCCGTCGTCCCCTCGTCCAGGCGTCCCAGCTCCATCCGGGAGACGGCCGCGGCGGCGGCCGCGATCGCGCTGTTGCCGTCCTCGGGCCGGATCCCCGCGTGCGCCTCGACGCCGGTGAAGTCGGCGAGGATCTTCTGCTGCGTCGGCGTTGCGACGATCACCTCGCCGACCGCCCCCGCGTGGTCCAGCACGAACCCCGTCCGCGAATGCAGCTGCGAGGCGTCGAAGGCCTTCGCCCCCCGCAGGCCCTGCTCCTCGGCCACGGTCAGCACCAGCTCGATTCCCACCGGCGCCGGTCGCTCCACGTGGCGCGCGACCAGCTCCATGAAGACCGCCACCGCGGCCTTGTTGTCGGCACCGAGAATCGTGTCTCCGCAGCTGCGGAAAATCCCTTCGTCCTCGACCACCTCGACCCGTCCGCGGTGGGGAACGGTGTCCATGTGGGCGCAGAACATCACCCAGCCCTCCCCCGTTCCCGGAGACCTGGCGATCAGGTTGCCCGCGCCCGCGCTCGCAGTCTCGGCAGCGCCGTCCTCGCTCACCTCCAGCCCCATCGCCTCCAGCTCGGCGACGAGGGTGTCGGCGATCTCCCGCTCCTCGCCCGTCGGGCTGCGGACCTCGCAGTAGCGGACGAAGCGTTCGTGCAGCCGTGATCCCTCCACGGCCGGAAGGCTAACCCGACCGGACTTCCGACTGCTCGATCTCGATCTCTTCGATCTCGCCGCCGTCGGCCGGGCGTTCGCCCGCCTGGTGGGCCGCGGCGCCGACGAACTCGCGGAAGAGCGGCTCGGGGCGGTTCGGCCGCGAGTTGAACTCGGGGTGGTACTGGGAGGCGACGAAGAACGGGTGATCGGGCAGCTCGACCATCTCGACCAGCCGCTCGTCGGGGGAGGTGCCACCGCAGACGAGCCCCTCGTCTTCGAGGCGGCGCCGCAGCTGGTTGTTGACCTCGTAGCGATGGCGGTGGCGCTTGTAGATGACTGCCTCGCCGAAGATCTCGCGGGCTTTGGTGCCCTCGTGCAGTTTCACCGGGTCGGCGCCGAGCCGCATCGTCCCCCCCATGTCGGAGACCTCCTTCTGCTCCGGCAGCAGGTCCACGACCGGGAACGGCGTCTCGGGGTCGAACTCGGCCGAGTTGGCGCCATCCATGCCGGCCACGTGGCGGGCGAACTCGACGACGGCGATCTGCATCCCGAGGCAGATCCCCAGATAGGGGATCGACTTCTCACGGGCGATCCGCGCCGCTTCGACCTTGCCCTCGATCCCGCGCTCGCCGAAGCCGCCGGGGATGAGGATCCCGTCGCAGCCCTCGAGCTTCTCCGGATCGAAGTTCTCGGAGTCGACCAGCTCGACCTCCACGTCCACCCCATGATGAAAGCCGCCGTGTTCGAGCGCCTCGATCACCGACTTGTAGGCGTCGGCCAGCTGCACGTACTTGCCGACCAGCGCGATCCGCACCTTCCGGGTGGCGGAGTCGGCGCGGCGCACCATCTCCTCCCACTCGGTCAGGTCAGGCGACGGCGCCTCCATCCCGAAGTGGTCGAGGACGAGGTCGTCGACGCCCTCGGCGCGGAAGACGAGCGGCACCTTGTAGATGTTGTCGACGTCGTGGGCGGAGATCACCGCGTCGACCGGGAGGCTGGCGAAGAGCGCGATCTTGCCGCGGATCTCGCGGTCGAGGCGCCCTTCGGAGCGGCAGACCAGCGCGTGCGGCTGGATCCCGATCCGGCGCAGCTCGTTGACCGAGTGCTGGGTCGGCTTCGTCTTCAGTTCGCCGGCGTGGCCCACGTAGGGCACCAGCGTCAGGTGGACGAACATCGCCCGCTTCGGGCCGAGGTCCGTGTAGAGCTGACGGATCGACTCGAGGAACGGCAGCGACTCGATGTCGCCGACCGTGCCGCCGATCTCGGTGATCACGAAGTCGACCGACTGGGACTCGGCGACGATGAGGATTTTCTGCTTGATCTCGTTGGTGATGTGCGGGATCACCTGGACGGTGGCGCCGAGGTAGTCGCCGCGCCGCTCGCGCCGGATCACCGAGTTGTAGACCGCCCCGGCGGTGACGTTCGAGGCTCGTGACGTGTTCTCGTCGGTGAAGCGCTCGTAGTGGCCGAGGTCGAGGTCGGTCTCCGCCCCGTCCTCGGTGACGAAGACCTCGCCGTGCTGGAACGGGCTCATCGTCCCCGGGTCCACGTTGATGTAGGGATCGAACTTCTGCAGCTGGACCCGGAAGCCGCGGGAGACGAGGAGGCGCCCGATCGCCGCCGCCGTGATCCCCTTGCCGAGGGCCGAGACGACACCGCCGGTGACGAAAATGAACTTCGTGTCGCCTTTGTTCCCCGGACTCATGCTCTGCCAAGCGAGTCTAGCCAGCGCAAAGGCGGAACCGAGTCGATCGTCTTCGAAATAGACCGCAACTCGCCGTAAACCGTCAGCGCCAGGACGACCGCCAGGGCCACGAGCCGCGCGTCGGCGCCCAGGGTCGTCAACAACCAGACCCCCGCGACTGCCCCGATCAGGTTGGAGCCGGTGTCCCCCAGCATCGCCCGCTCCCCCAGGGTCAGCCAGGCTCCGACCAGGACGGGGCCGACGAAGATCCCGAGCAGCTCCAGGGGCTCCAGGGTCCAGGCGCCCAGGCATAGCCCCGCTCCCAGCAGCACCAGGCCCTTCTCCGCCCGCCCCGGCCGCAGGTCGAGCAGGTTGAAGAGGTTGGTGGCGAGGACCAGCAGCGCCACGTCGGCGACGTAGCGCCAGTCTTCGAGCCCGCGCCCGGAGACGACGTAGGCGGCCAGCGCCAGCGCCCCGATCGCCTTGATCGCGCCGGTCGAGAGCGTTCCCGACCGCAGCGCCGCCCAGTGCCCGCGCCATCCACGCGGGGTCGCGGCGGCATGCCCCTGCCCCAGGGCGTCGTCGAGGAAGCCGAGGAAGGCGATCCCCAGCAGGTAGGGCAGCCAGCGGCGCAGCTCGGGGTCGAGCAGGTCGAGGTCGGCGCGGTCGTCGAGGAAGGCCAGCGGCGCCAGCGCCACCAGGGCCGCCGTCGCCAGGATCGCCCCGAGCGGAAAGGCGAGGAGCGCGCCGCGGTAGTTCTCCCGCACGAGCCCCGCGTCGCGCAGCCCCCGTGCCCCGGCCGGAACGAGGAAGAGCGAGATCGCGAAAGCCAGCGGCAGGCCGACCCAGTCCACCTAGTCCTTCCCGGACACTCAGTCGCCCTCGGTGAGGAGGTCCGGCAGCAGCTGGTCGGCGCTTCCCTTGACCCCGAAGCTGCCGTCGGCGCCCAGCAAGGTGAAGACCAGCGCCACCCGTCCCGCCGTCAGGTCGATGGCGTCGACGCTGGCGAGGTCGTTCGACTGGAAGAAGGAGATCGAGCTCGACTCGTCGGACGAGGTCTCCACCCCGACCGCCGGGGTCCGCGTGGCGGTGATGCCGCTCATCAGCGCCTCCTCCAGCTGGTCGGTTTTGGCGTCCTGGACCTGGCCCATCTCTTCCGGCTGGTCGCGGACGACGATGACTCCGTCGAGGGACCCGAAGCTGCCGCTCGCCCGGGAGAAGAGCTTGCCGCGGACCGCCTCGAGCAGGGTGCCGCCGACCACCAGCTGGCGCCCGACGCCGGTGCCGAGTTCGGTCAGCGCATCGGAGTTGAAGCGCAGGTCGGCGAAGCGGGTCCTCGAGAGGTCCTCGGCAAGGCCGTTGAGGTCGACCGGCTCGCGCACCACCCCGACCCCGACGAGCCGCGCCCCCGTCGGCGCCAGCGCCTCCTTGACGTTGTCGGTGATGTCGCCGGGAAGATCCCCGAGGGCGACGAGGGCGACGCGCCTGCCCTCCAGCCGGTCCCGCGTCAGCACCGGGTAGACCCGTTCGGCGAACTCGTTGGAGCGGCCCAGCTCGCCGTTCAGCTCGTCCGCCCGGGCGCGCGCGTCCTGGAGGTTGCCGACCAGGCTGTGCTCGAGGTCCTTGCGGGTGCTGTTGAGCGCGTCGCCGCCGAACTCGGCTCCGATCAGGATCCCGATCGCGAGCGCGAGGAAGACCGCGATCAGCGAGGCGGTGTGGTAGCGGGCGGAGTACCCCATCGGCGGCGAAGGCTAGTGCCGCGGGCTCGGTTAGTCGATGCCGAGCCAGATCCGGATCTTCAGCCAGATCAGTTCGAAGACGTCGTTGAGCGCCGGCGAGGTGATGATCAGGATCGTCAGCAGGACCAGGAAGGCGACCCCGAAGAAGGCGAGCGGCGCCAGCGTCGAGCTCGGGTTGTAGAGCCGGCTCACGCCCTTTGCGTCGACCAGGCGCTCGCCGATCTTCAGCCGCGTCAGGAAGGTCGAGGACATGCCGCCGCGCTTGCGGTCGAGGAACTCGATCAGGTTGAAGTGGGCGCCGACGCTGACGATCAGCGCCGCCCCCTTCTCGTGGGCCATCAGCATCGCCACGTCCTCGCTCGTCCCGGCCGCGGGGACGACCTGGTGCTCAAGGCCGGCGTCGAGCAGGCGCTCGCGCCCGGGGGCGCGGCCGTCCGGATAGGCGTGGACGATCAGCTCGGCCCCGCAGCGCAGCGCCGCGTCGCTGGCGGAGTCCATGTCGCCGAGGATCACGTCGGGCTTCATGCCGGCCTCGAGCACGCCGTTGGCCCCTCCGTCGACGGCGACGATCAGGGGACGCATGTCGCGGATGTAGGCGCGGAGGGCCTTCAGGTCGCGGCGGTGGCGGTCGCCGCGGACCACGATCAGCACGTGCCGGTCGCGGAAGACCGCCCTGGTCTGCGGGAAGGCGATGTTGCCGGTCAGCAGGTCGGTCTCTTCGCGCACGTGCGCGACCGTGTTCTCGGCGAATTCGGCCAGCGCCTCGTCGATCCGTTCGCGGTGCTCCTGCATCTCGCGCTCGAGCTCGGCGACGCGAAGCTCCCGCCCCCGGCAGATCTCCTCGTCGCCGACGAAAACGGCGTCGCCGAC